>JBJMWH010000551.1:0-3364 GCA_045810245.1 Burkholderiales bacterium
CGACATCGCCGCCATGGCGCAGGGGCGGCGCCTGCAGGGCAAGCCCGAGGCCCTGATCGCGCGCGCGGTCGCGGCCGATCCGCGCAACGTCAAGGCGCTGTCGCTCTCCGGCACGGTCGCATTCGAGAAGGGAAACTATGCCGGCGCGATCGAGCAGTGGCGCAAGATCCTCGCGCTGGTTCCCGCCGGCTCGGATGCCGAGCGCTCGGTGCGCGCGAGCATCGCCGACGCCGAGCGCCGCGGCAACATCGCGAGCGCCGGCATCGAGGGCCGGATCGAGCTCGAGCGCTCGCTCGCCGCCCAGGTGAAGCCCGACGACACGGTGTTCATCTTCGCGCGCGCGCCAGGCGAGCGCATGCCGCTCGCCATGCTGCGGCGCCGGGCTGGCGAGCTTCCGCTTGCGTTCAGGCTCGACGACAACGCGGCGATGAGCCCCACGGCGAAGCTCTCGGAGGCGAAGGAAGTGGTGATCGTCGCGCGCGTCTCGCGCTCCGGGCAGGCACAGCCGCAGCCGGGCGACTTCGAAGGCTCGAGCGCGCGCACGCGTCCCGGTGCTAGCGGTGTGCTGGTGAAGATCAAGGCAGAGAACAAGGCGCAGAAATGAGGGGAGACCACGATGACGAAAACGACGCGTAGAGAATTCCTGCGCACGGCGGGCGCGGCGCTCACCATGCTGGCGCTACCGCCCGCGGTGCGCGCGGCAGAGGAGCAGAATCCGCGGCTCCTGCGCCCGGGTCCGGCCCAGCTCAAATTGCGACCGTCGGGCGCGGCGACCGGCGTTTGGGGATTCAACGGCGCGGTTCCGGGTCCGGTCCTGCGCTATCCGCAGGGCGCGGATGTGAAAATCAGCGTGCAGAACGCCCTGCCGCAGGCGACGACGGTGCACTGGCATGGCTTGCGCGTGCCCAACGCCATGGACGGCGTGCCGCAGGTTACGCAGGCGCCGATCGAGCCGGGTGCGCGCTTCGACTACGCCTTCAAGGCCGAGGACGCCGGCACCTTCTGGTATCACCCGCACCAGGCGAGCTTCGAGCAGGTGGGCCGGGGCCTGTATGGCCTTCTCATTATCGACGAGCCCAGGCCGATCGAGGTCGACCGCGAGCTCGCCTGGGTGCTCTCGGATTTCAAGCTCGGCCGCGACAACCAGCAGGTGAGCGACTTCGGCGACGTGGCGCATCTCGGCGGCGGCGGCCGCATCGGCAACGTGCTCGCGCTGAACGGAAGGCCGGCCGCGCGGCGCCTGGAGGTGCGCGCGGGCGAGCGCATCCGGCTGCGCCTGCTGAACGCCGCGACCGCGCGCATCTTTCTCATCGCCTTCGAGAACCACCAGCCCTATGTCGTCTCCTACGACGGCCAGCCGGTCGAGCCGCACGGCCTGCCGGGCGGCGCGCTCGCGCTCGGCCCCGGCATGCGCACCGACCTCGTCCTGGACTGCACCGGCGCGCCCGGCGACAGCTTCTCGGTGCTCGACCGCCGCGACAAGGGCGCCGAGCTCGTCCGTGTCACTTACAGCAAGAAGCCGCCCGTCCGCACCCGGCCGCTTCCTCCGCCCGAGGCGATCGCGCCCAACCCGCTACCCGAGCCGGATCTTTCGAAGGCGGTCGACCACTTCGTGCTGTTCGAGGGCGGCCTCCTCGGCAAGCCCGCGATCGGCCTGGCCGATGGAAAGCCGCGCAAGCTGCACGAGCTCATGAGCGAGCAGAAGCTCACCTGGACGATGAACTACTCCGCCCAGCACGAGCACGCCCAGATGCACGAGCCGCTGCTGCATTTCCGCCGCGGCGAGCACGTGCGCCTGAAGCTCATCAACGACACCGAGTTCGAGCATCCGATGCACCTGCACGGACACATCTTCCGCGTGCTCGCCCTGAACGACCGGCCCGTGCGCTACCGCCCGTGGCGCGACACCGTCCTCATGGGCCCGCGCAGCACCGCCGAGCTCGCCTTCGTCGCCGCCAATCCCGGCGAGTGGATGTTCCACTGCCACATCCTCGAGCACGCCGCCGGCGGCATGATGGGAACGTTCGTCGTCGAGGATTGAGCCGAGTGCCACCGTAGCAACGAATTGGTTATCCTGTTGGTCAGGCCGGATATGGCGCGCTTGATCGCAGCTTTCTTCGTTTCGTTCGCTGTCCTATTCGGCACGGCCGAGGCGCAGACCTGGCCGTCGCGCTTTGTACGTATCGTCGTGCCGTTTCCGCCCGGCGGCGGAACCGATGCGATCGCGCGCATCGTCTCCGCGCAGCTCTCGGTGCAGTGGGGCCAGCAGGTCGTGGTGGAGAACAAGGGCGGCGGGGCAACCAACATCGGCACCGAGACGGTCGCGCGCGCCGAGCCCGACGGCTACACGCTGCTCCTCCAGTCGATGCCGCTCGCGGTGAACCGCTTTCTCTTCGCCTCGCTTCCCTATGATCCGCTGGCCGATCTTGCGCCTGTGGTCCTTCTCTGCGACTACCCGAACGTGATGGCCGTGCCGATCACCTCGCCCGCGCGCTCGGTCGCAGACTTCATCGCGTACGCCAAAGCCAACCCGGGCAAGGTCACGTTCGCCTCGTCAGGACACGGCACTTCGGTCCATCTCTCCGGCGAGCTCTTCAAGCGCATGGCCGGCATCGAGATGACCCACGTCCCCTATCGCGGCGCCGGACCCGCGCTCCAGGACCTCGTTCCCGGACGCGTCGACGTGATGTTCAACAACATCGGCGCGGTGATGCCCCTGATCAAGGGCGGGAAGCTGCGCGCGCTCGCGGTGACCACGGCGAAGCGCACGCCAGCGCTGCCCGAATTGCCGCCCATCGCCGAGTCCGGCGTGCCCGGATTCGACGTGTCCTCCTGGTACGCGCTCTTCGCCCCCGCCAAGACGCCGCCGGAGGTCATCCGGAAAGCGAACGCCGATGCGCGCGCCGCCCTCGCCGTGCCCGCCACCCGCGCGCGCCTCGAGGACCTCGGCGTCGTCGTCATCGGCTCCTCGCCAGAAGGCCTCGGCGCTCACCTGCGCTCCGAGATGGACAAGTGGGGCCCGGTCATCCGCGAGGCCGGAATCAAGGGCAGCGACTAGATTAGGTTGCGGCTTCGGACGGCGATCCGAATATCGATCGCCACCGCGCCGCTTATCGTTCAGTCCGATTCGCTGCAGTACGGAACGCATGTCAGGCGTTTCTCTTCTGCCGTTTGCAGCCTATCTCGTTATCGCTGCATCCCCTGCAGCCTAACGCGGCACCGCCCAGGGGTTGGCCGCAACCAAACACCTAATCGGTATCGGAAACATGACGACCGGCGATCAAACGTGTGTAATTAGGCGTCTTATATGAAGTCCACATTACGTTAGAGGGCAGTGAAAATCAAAGGGAGGGCACCATGCGTT
>JBJMWH010000552.1:0-3992 GCA_045810245.1 Burkholderiales bacterium
GCGAGGGGATGCAGGAGCAGCAGGCTCGACTCGGGCTTGCCGGCCACGACGAGCCGCGAGACGGTCTCGAAGTTGCGCCGTGACTGCTCCTCGCTCCACGTCTTGGATCCGGGGGCGAGCTTCTCCAGTTTGAGGAGGCTATTGCTGCGGTCCGAATGGCACACGACGCAGCGCGTGTGTTCCGCCCGCTTCTTCAGGAAGATCGGCTCGACGCTCGCCTTGAAGAGCGCGTAGTCGAGCGTCTGGGCACCGGCGCAGGCGGTGAATGCCAGCAGGACGAGCGCCACTGCCGGGCGGGCGAGCGCGTTCATGACGCCTGGAACAGTCGGTTCAGCTCTTTGGCGGACACGGTGTCGGCGATCCACGTGAAGCCGCCCTGCTCCTTCATCTCGTGCGCCGCCTTCAGGACCGATGCAAGTGCCAGCCTGGACAGCGCGCCGCCGATGCTGATGCGCTTGACGCCCGCCTTCGCCAGTTGGGCCGCGGTGAGCGCCGGATCGGCGGCGCTCATGACGACGTTGAGCGGCTTCGTGACCGACGAAGCCACGGTAGCGATGGTCGCCAGATCGCGCAGGCCGGGCGCATAGACCACGTCGGCACCCGCTTTCTCGAACGCCCGGAGCCGGCGGATCGTGTCGTCGAGGTCGCGGCGGCCATGCAGGAAATTCTCCGCCCGCGCCGTGAGCGTGAAAGGAAACGGCAGCGAGCGCGCCATTTCGGCCGCGGCGTGCACCCGCTCTACGGCGAGCTCGAAGTCGTAAATGGGTTGCTGCGCATCGCCCGTGGCATCCTCGATCGAGCCGCCCACCACACCCGCCTCGGCGGCGAGGCGGATCATCTCGGCGGCGGCGCGAGGCTCGTGCGCGTAGCAGTTTTCGAGATCCGCGCTCACCGGGAGGTGGGTCGCGCCGGCGATCTCGGCGCAGTTGGCAAGAACCTCGGCGCGGCTGACCGCGCCGGTGCCGTCGGCGCGGCCGAGCGTGTTGGCGAGTCCCAGGCTGGTCGTGGCGAGCGCTTCGAAGCCGAGCGCGGTCAGGAGCCGTGCCGTGCCGGCATCCCACGGATTCGGGATGATGAACGCGCCGTCACGCTCGTGGAGGGTGCGGAACGCAGCCGCCTTCTGTGCCTGGGTCGTCATCGGTCCTCCTATCTTAGGAGCAGCGGGATTGCGCAAACCAGCAGTATCCCGCAGACCAGGCGCTTGAAGAGCGCCTCGCTCATTCGGGCGTGGATCCGGCCGCCGAGGTAGATCCCGAGCGCCATCACCGGAAGCGCGGCCGCGAACACCAGCAGCGAATCCGCGCCCAGCTCACCCACCGCCGCGTACGCGACGAGGCGGATCAGGCTGAGCGCGAGCAGCATCGCCGAAATCGTGGCGCGGAAGGCGCGCTTCTCGAGCGCGCAGGCACCGAGGTACATGGCGAAGAAAATCGACGCCATCGCGCCGAACATCGTGCCCACGATCCCCGATAGGATGCCCGCTGCCGGCCGCACCGCCGACGCCGGCAGCGGATCGCGCGCCTCGGGATGCGCGATCAGCCACATCATGTAGCCGGCATAGGCGAGGACCAGCGCCCCGAGCGCGCGAGCCAGGGTGACAGCGTCGAGCGCCTTGAAGAGATAGAGTCCGGCGCCGATTCCGAGGACGCACCAGGGAAGGAAGAAAGCGAACGCCCGCTTGTCCACATGCGCCCGGTCGCCGCCCAGGATCGTCGCCGACGATGCGATGCCGAGCAGCGTCCACGCCGGCGCGAGCACCTTGACCGGGATCACGAGCGCGAGCAGCGGCATCCCGATCAGGCCGCCGAACCCGGTACTGCCGCGCAGCGAGTAGGCGAGCAGCAGGACCGCGCCGCAGTACGCCATCTCCGCCGCCGTCAGAGAAACTAGCCCTGCCAGACGCCGTAGCCCTTCTCGCGCAGCGCGATGGCGAGCTCGACTTCCATGTCGCGCGCGCCGTCGTACGGCATCGGGTTGTACGCCTCGTAGAGGCGCGGCAGGAGGTGCAGGCCGTAGCGGCGCACGAACTTGTTCGACTGGATGCCGGCCTTGTGCTTGTCGAAGCGCACGTCGGGCGAGAGGCCCGTCATGCCGACATACACGCACGGAAAGCCCAGCCGATAGTCCTGGTTCGCCTGCCTGAAGCGCGGCTCGTTCAGCACCTCCTTCGAAAGCTCGACGACGTAGACCGAGTGATGGTGAGCTCGGCCGCGCCGCGCCGCCATGCGCTCAGCCGAGGTTGAACTCCCGGCGCGTCTGCGCGATGACGCGCCGGACGATGCGTCGCTCGCGCCGATCGAGCGAATGGTCGGACCTCACGCGCGCGTCGCGCCAGTTGCATCCGGAAGGATCCCGGCTCTCGGCCGATTTGATCGATACGAAGCGGGTGCCGCCGCAGCGCTCGTAGGCGGCGAGCTCCCAGTTGAGAAGCTGGACCAGATCGTGTTGGCTCAGCGCTTCTTGCTTCGCCTGGCTTTTCATGAACCCTCCTTCCATTCAGTCGAGCGGCTCGAGCTTGACGATCGAGGCGCCGTGGTTGGAGCCGACCCAGAAGGTCACCGGCGTGGTCGAGTTGTCGACGTGCACGCGCCGGATGTTGGTCCTGCGCGGAAGCAGGTACTGGA
The DNA here is from genome assembly GCA_045810245.1 of Burkholderiales bacterium. Classification (GTDB taxonomy): domain Bacteria; phylum Pseudomonadota; class Gammaproteobacteria; order Burkholderiales; family SG8-39; genus SCGC-AG-212-J23. Next base: position 2,625 of record JBJMWH010000552.1, read on the forward strand.
CCGACGATCCGGTCTTGGTATCGAGGCGCGTCACCTGATCGTCGATCATCGACCCGGTCCAGGCCTCGGCGTTCTTGTCGAAGGCTACGTCGTAGGGCGCCGACCAGCGCGGGCCTACTGCCCAGTCCTTGAACTCTCCGGTCTTGGTGTCGAGCATGCCGATCCTGTCGCCGCGGTACTGCGCGAACCAGAGGCGGTCCTGCGCATCCATCTGGCCGCGCCGCGGTGCCGTCACGGCGACGCTGGCGGGCATCTCGAAGTGCGTGATCTCGCCGGTCTTTGCGTCGATGCGGCCGATGTGCTTGCGGCGGAAGTCGGTAAACCAGGCGTTGTTCTTCGAGTCGGGAACGACGTCGTAGATGTTATGCGGCTCGCCCTTCGGCGCGTCCTTGAACGGCTCCCAGGTCTCGATCTTGCCGGTGGCGATGTCGAGGCGGTGCACGCCGGCGAAGCCGTTGTTCTGGCTCCACACCTTGCCGTCGACGTGCGCGGACTGCGGGCTCACCATGTTCACCTGCGCCGCATCGATATTGCGCTCCGGCGGCAGCGTCCAGTAGGTGAACTTCTGCGTCTTCTTGTCGAACTTCACGATGCTCGCCTGGTACATGTTGCCGAGCCACAGGTTGCCGTCGCGGTCCTCGCGCAGACCGAGCAGTCCTGTCGGAAATTCGGGTTTGTGTTTTTTTATTTCAAACTCTTTTACCTGTCCGGTCTTCGGATCGAGGCGGCCGAGATTCTGCTCGCCGAAGCTCGAGTACCAGGCGATGCCCTGCTTGTCGACGATCACGTCGTGCGGCTCGATCGCCTCGCGCGGCAGGTCGTACTCCGTGTAGATCACGCGTGTCGCCCGGCCCTTGGGACGCGGGTAGGTCTTCAGCTCGTAGCCCCACTTGGGCGACTCGGCGAGGTTCACCGTGGAGAGGTACTCCGCCGTCGAGCGGTACACCTGCACGCGCTGGTCGCCGCGCTCCTCCATCAGGCGCTCGGCCTTGCGCAGCTGCGGATGCTGCGGAATGCTCTGGTTCACATAGCCCTGCATGCGCGGCAGCACCGTCTTGGCGAACGTGTCGGCGTCGTAGCGCGAGCGCGCGATGCGCTCGATCGAGTGGCAGCCGACGCAATTCAGCAGCTGGCCTTTCTGCGGGTCGGTCCCCGGCATGCTCGCCATCCATTCGCCGTTCGAGAGCTGCGCGGCCAGATCCTCGGTTCTCTTGAGCTTCAGGTCGCGCGCCACCGGCTTCACGCCAACCTGCACGTGGCTCGCGCCGTCGATCTCGTAGCCTGCCGCGCGCACGCTGAGCGCGTAGCGGCCGGGCGCGAGCTTCTTGTCCGGGAAGCGGTAGCGCCCCTCCTGGTCGCTCACCACCG
>JBJMWH010000553.1:0-7414 GCA_045810245.1 Burkholderiales bacterium
CTCGCTGCACTCGAGCAGGTGCGCGGCGATCGCTTTGGCCTTCGCCCGGATCTTGCGCGCCGCGAGCGAGGCGGCCGCGCCTGAGGTCGGCGTCGAGCGGCTGGCGTAAGTGCCCAGGCCGTACGGCGCGGTGTCGGTGTCGCCCTCCTCGACCTGCACGTCGGAAGCCGGGATGCCGAGCTCCTCGGCGACGATCTGCGCGTAGGTGGTCTCGTGTCCCTGACCCTGGGATTTCGTGCCGAAGCGCGCGAGCGCCTTGCCGGTCGGGTGCACGCGGATCTCGGCCGAGTCGAACATCTTGATGCCGAGGATGTCGAAATCCTTCGACGGGCCGGCGCCGACGATCTCGGTGAAGCTGCAGATGCCGATTCCCATCAGCTCGCCCTTTTTCCGTTTCTCGGCCTGTTCTTTTCGAAGAGCCTGGTAACCGACGATGTCCATCGCCTTCTTGAGCGCAGCCGGATAGTTGCCGCTGTCGTACTCCCAGCCCAGCACCGACTTGTACGGGAAGCGCTCGGGCGCGATGAAGTTCTTCATGCGCAGCTCGGCCGGGTCCATCTTCAGCTTCTGCGCCAGCACGTCGACCACCCGCTCGATCGCGTGCACCGCCTCGGTGACGCGGAACGAGCAGCGGTAGGCCACGCCGCCGGGGGGCTTGTGCGTGTACACCGCGTCGACCTCGCAGAACGCATGCTTGAGGTCGTAGGAGCCGGTGCAGATCGAGAACAGCCCGGCCGGATACTTCATCGGGTTCGCCGAGGCGTTGGTGTAGCCGTGATCGGCGATGGTCTTGATGGAGAGCGCCGTCAGCGTGCCGTCCTTCTTTGCGCCCAGCCGCACCTTCATGTGGTAGTCGCGCGCGAACGAGTCGGCCTGCAGGTTCTCCATCCGGTCCTCGATCCACTTCACCGGCTTGCCGATCACCACCGAGGCGGCGACGGCGATCACGTACCCGGGATACACCGGCACCTTGCCGCCGAAGCCGCCGCCGATGTCGGGCGAGACGATGCGGATGCGCTCCTCCGAGAGGCCGACGTGCCCGGCGACCAGCGCGAACACGGTGCGCACCGCGTGCGGCGCCTGCGTGGTCATGTAGACCGTGAGCTTGCCTTCGGCGCTGTTGAAGTCCGCGACGCAGCCGCAGGTCTCCATCGACGCGACGTGGATGCGCGGCACATAGACATACTGTTCTGCAACCACGTCGCAGCCCGCCAGGGCCCGTTCCGTGTCATTTCTATCGCCGGCTTCCCAGTGGAAGGCGAGATTGTCCTTCTTGTCCTTCTTGTCCTTGCGCAGGACCGGCGCGCCGGGCGCGATCGACTTCAGCGGATCCACCATCACCGGCAGCGGCTCGTACTCGACCTCGACTGCGTCGGCGCCGTCGGCGGCGAGGTAGCGCTCCGTGGCGATCACCGCGCATACCTCCTGCGCCTGGTACATCACCTCGTCGGTCGGCAGCACCATCTGGGTGTCGGCCGAGATGGTCGGCATCCAGTGCAGCTTGTATTTCTCGAGCGTGGGGCCGTCGATCACCGCGAGCACGCCGGGGATCTTGAGCGCCTTGGAGGTGTCGATCTTCTTGATCCTCGCGTGCGCGTACGGGCTGCGCACGATGTCCATGTACAGCATTCCGGGGAGCTTGATGTCGTCGACGTAGTTGCCCTTGCCGCGGATGAAGCGCGGGTCTTCCTTGCGCTTCATCGAATGACCCATGCCGCAGATCTTCGCGTCGGTTCTCATGCGTTCTTCTCCGCGGCGAACTGGACCGCCTTCACGATATTGAGATAGCCGGTGCAGCGGCAGAGATTGCCCGAGATCGCCTGGCGGATTTCCTGCTCGCTCGGGTTCTTGTTGCGCTCGAGGAGCGCGCTGCAGGTCATCAACATTCCAGGAGTGCAAAAGCCGCATTGCAGGGCATGCTTCTCGGTAAAGGCTTCCTGGATCGGATGGAGCTTGCCGCCGCTCTCGAGCCCCTCGACGGTGCTCACCTTGCAGCCGTCGGCCTGCACCGCGAGCACGGTGCACGACTTCACCGGCTCCCCGTCGAGCAGCACGGTGCACACGCCGCAGTGCGACGTGTCGCAGCCGATGTGGGTGCCCGTGAGCCGCAGCTCTTCGCGGATGAAGTGCACCAGCAGCAGGCGCGATTCGACCTCCGCCTCGTGCGCCGTGCCGTTCACCGTCACGCTGATTTGATGTTTCATCCTAGCTCCTCCCCGCGCGCTCGAGCGCCGCCTTCAGCGCGCGCGCGGTCAGCACGCGCGCCATCTCGCGCTTGTACTCGACCGATCCGCGCCGGTCGGCGCTCGGTGCGGCCGCCGCGGCCGCGAGCCGCGCCGCCTCGGCGATGCTCTTCTCGTCGGGCGTCTTGCCCTCCAGGAAGCGCGAGCCCTGGACGGCTTCGATCGGCGTGGGCCCGGCGTTGGTGAGCGCGATGCAGGCACGCTGCACCGCGCCGCGGGCGTCCAGCGTCACCTGCACCGCCGCAGCGGCTGCGGCGTAGTCGCCGGTCTTGCGCTTGAGCTTGCGGTAGGCGCTGCCGCTGCGCGGCGGAGGCTGCGGGATGCGAATCTCGGTCAGGATCTCCTCGGGCGCGAGCGCAGTGACGAAGAGATCCTTGTAGAAGCGGTTCGCCGCGATCGTACGCTCGCCCTGCGCGCCGCGCGCGACGAGCTCCGCGCCGAGGGCGATCACGATCGCCGGGCCGTCGTTCGCCGGGTCGCCGTTCGCCACGTTGCCGCCGAAGGTGCCGCGGTTGCGCACCAGCGGGTCGGCGATCAGCGGCACCGCGTCGGCCAGGACGCCGTAGCGTGAGCTGACGAGCTCCGAGCGGGCGAGCTCGCATTGGCGCGTGCCGGCGCCGATCCGCAGCATCCCGCCGTCTTCCTTGATGTATTCGAGCCCCGGGATGCGCCCGATGTCGACAAGGTGGCCGACGCTGCCGAGGCGCAGCTTCAGCGCCGGAAGCAGGCTCATGCCGCCCGAGAGCACTCTGGCTTCGCCGCCATGGCGCGAGAGGAGGCCGATGGCCTCGTCGAGCGTGCCCGGGCGGTGATAGTCGAACGGTGCGGGAATCATCGCGTCTCCTCCCTCTGCAGGAACTTGCTGCGGCAGCCGGCGCAGCAGAAGTAATAGGTCTTGCCCCGAACCTCGGCGGTATGGCGCGCGGCCGCGGCCGTCACGCTCATGCCGCAGATGGGGTCGAGCGCCTCTTTTACGTCTTTGGAAGAACCGTTCGACGGTTGAATCTTGGGTTGCGCACGGCGCTGCTGGACGATCTGCGCCATGACGCTGAGTGCGATCTCTTCGGGAGACCGGGCGCCCAGGTCGAGCCCGGCCGGCGCGAAGACACGATCGAGCGCCGCACGCGGCACGCCGCAGGCGGCGAGCGTCTCGCGCACGTGCTCGAAGCGCTTGCGGCTCGCCACGACGCCGACGTAGGCCGGTTCCGCCGCGAGCACCTTCTGCAGGAGCTCGAGGTCCTCGTCGCCCATGGTGGCGATGAGGACGTGCGCGCCCTTCGCGGGAGCGTCGGGCGAGCGCTCTATGCGGTAGCCCATCGCCTCGCCGATGCGCGCGAGCGCGTCGACCGCGGGGGTGGCCCCGAAGAGGGCAAGGCGCGGCGCGGGCAGCACCGGCTCGACGTAGATTTCCACGGTGCCTCCGCTCTCGCAGGCCATGGGCAGAAGCCGCATCCCCGGACGCGGCGCGCCGGCATGGCCGGACGGGGAAAGACTGAGCAGGCGCGGCTCGCCGTCGGCGATGGCGCGCAGCGACTCGCGCAGCACGGCCTCGCGCGTACAGCCGCCGCCGGCCCAGCCGTGGTACTCGCCGCTCGCGCTGACGAGCGCCGCGTCGCCGACACGCGCCGAGCTCGGCGGCTCGCGCCGCACGACCGTGACCAGCGCAAAGGATTCATCGCGCGCGGAAAGCTTCGCAGCGAGCGCCAGCAGGTCCGGCCGCATCTCCCCCTCCAAGAGGTGAGGCGCATGCTAGCGCCATTTGCGGGCGGCTGGAAGAGAATCGGGTCTGGCTGTTGTGCCTATCTAGAACTGGAGCAGGCCGGTGATCATCGGTGGACCCAGCCGTAGCGGCGGTTGGCCGGATGGCCGCCGGCCGCGAGGTAATCTTCGCGCAACCCGGCGAGCCTGTCCTTCGGCGGCGTCGGCGCCATGTAGGAAGCGCCGCGATCCGACCCGGGCTTGGAAAAGCCGGGGAAGTTAAGCGTCGCCTTGAGGCTTTCGGGAATGTGCCGCTCGTAGTCCGCGGGCAACGGCTTGTATGCGGCTACACGGGTCGGCAGGTTGTACAGGCGCGCCGAGTTCAGCCCCAGGATCTGGCGCTTCACCTTCTCGTTCAGCGTGGGATAGCCGTACTTGCGCGCCATGTCCTGCGGGATCTGGAAGCGCCAGAACGCCTCGATCTGCCATTGCGGCGCGCCGTACCACAGCGAGTCGGAGCCGAACACCACCCGCTCCGGCCCCATGTACTTGAGGAGCTGCCCCAGCATGTGCGCGCACACGCTCGGGAAAGTGACGACGCACGAGGCGAAGCTCGTGCCGATCTCGGCGTATACGTTCCTGAGCGGCGCCGAAAGCTGCGCGAACTCGGTCAGCCAGCGCAGGTCCGGGACGCCGTTGCGCAGCTTCTCCGTGCGGATCGACTCCAGCGCCTCGGCGTCGAAGAAGCGCGGCCCGAAGCAGGCGTGATAGATGATGAAGTTGAACTCCGGCCAGTCGCGCGCCGCCTTCGGCAGGTCGGTCGGCGCGCCCTGCTCGGGCGTGCCCGGCGCCGCCGGCGCGAGTCCCTTGTGGATGCAGATGTTGAAGAAGCCGGGATGGTCCTTCAGCTGCTTGCGGTTGTCGCGGATCAGGCCGAAGGTCGGGTAGGCGACGGTCTCGTCGTCCAGGCGCCACTGCTTGAGCTCGCTCTCGGGATCCTTGTCGAGCTTCGCGGTGTACGCGATGTTGTAACCCTTCCACGAGTCCGGGTGGAACTGCTCGATCTGCTGCTGCATGAACTCGAGGTTCTCGCGGCCGGGAAAGATCTGGCCGTGCGCGAGGAGCCGCGTCGAGCCCGCCATGCGGTTCACCCAGTCGCGCACCGCCGCGGTCTGGTATCCGGTGAGGTTCATCGCGCTGAGCGACTCGTCGACGCTGCGCGGGATGCGCGGCTTGCCGCCGCCGGGCGGCTCGAACAGGCCGAGCGGCGCATTGGAGAGGATCGCCACCGACACCTGGCTGTCGAGGTAGACGTCCTTCACGAACTTCACGAGCTTGAAGTTCGCGCCGCTGATCGGGCTCTGGCCGAGCGACGGGTTCCACGCCGCCCATTCGCGGCCGAACTCGTCGGGCAGGCCTTCGGCGTTGAACGGGTTCTTGTCGAAGCCCGCGGCCTTCGCGGCAGCGCCCGCGCCCTGCGACAGTGCGCGCAGCGCGAGCGGGCCGTCCATCGTCTCTCGGATCATGTGAAGCTGGTCGTCGAAGACGAAGAGGTCCTCTGGAACGTTGCCCTGGGCGTGCGCCGACCCCAGCATCTCGAGTGGATTCACGTCGAAGAAGCGGCCGTAGATTTCATTCATGGCGACGAACGCGGTCGCCATGCCGCCCGCGGAGGCCAGGAAGCGCCTGCGCGTCATGCCGAGGCGCTTGGCGCTCGCGCCCGCCAGCTCGGCGATACGCGCTTCGACCTGCTTCTGCTGCAGCGTCTGCGGCATCGGGAAGTACTCGCCGTTGGACACCACCCGGGTGGGAACGGGCGAGCCGAGCGGGTCCGCTTCGTCGGCGCGGCGCAATGCCGCGTGCTGCGCTTTCGAGAGCCAACTGTCTTCTTCGCGGGACACGGGGCCTCCGATGACCGGAACCAAGCCGAACCATGGCGCGAAAATTGCGGCTTGGGAAGGGCCATGAACCCTACCAAGCTCTGTCGTCTCGCGGCGACCCTGGTTCTGCTCGGCCTCGCCGTCCCCGGCCTTGCGCAACCGACCACCGATAACCCGTCCTCCACACCGCTCGGGAAGGGCAGCGCCCCGGACGGCACCCGCCCGGCCGATGGGGCGATCAAGGGCGGCTCGATTCTCCCCGGGGAGACTTCGGGCGTGCCAACCGATCGCCAGGCCAGCCGCTGCGCCGACCTGACGGGCACGTTGCGCGAGCAATGCCTTGCCCATGAAAAGGGCGCGGCGAGCGGCGGAACGGCACTGCCGGATGCGGACGTGGCGAAGCCGCCGACGACGCGCGAAGCCCCGCCGCCGCAGAATCCGCAGCCTCGCAGCAACTAGTCTCGCGGGAGACCCCGACCGGAACGCCGATCCCGGCGCGCTATCGTACGCGCTCGGCGATCGAGCATTCGGTCGTGGCAGGCAGACTTTAGCGCGGCGCGCGCCCGCGCTGGCAGTAACTATCTCTCATCAGCCGCTATTTCGCAGCGCCGCCGCGATGCCGTTGATCGTGAGGTGGATCGCGCGCACCGTGCGCTCGTCCTGGTCGCCGCCGCGGTAGCGGCGCAGCAGCTCGACCTGGACGTGGTTCAGCGGATCGAGATACGCAAAACGATTGCGGATCGAGCGCGCGAGGGTGGGATTGTCGGCGAGGAACCCCGACGCGCCGGTGATCGCGAAGAGCTGCGCTCTCGCCGCCCGCCACTCCGTCTCGATGCGGCCGAAGACCGATTCCCGCAGCGCCCGATCGGGCACGAGCTCCGCATAGCGCCCGGCGATGGCGAGGTCGGTCTTCGCCAGCACCATGTCGAGATTCGAAAGCATGGCGCGGAAAAACGGCCACCCGGCGTGCATCTCGCGCAGCTCGGCCAGCGCGCCTTGTCCGCTCTCGAGCCACTCCGTCACGGCGCCGCCGAAGCCGTACCAGCCCGGCAGCATGGCGCGGCTCTGGCTCCAGCTGAATACCCAGGGGATCGCGCGCAGGTCTTCTAGGCGCTGCGAGCCCTTGCGCGACGGTGGCCGGCTGCCGATGTTGAGCTGCGCGATCTCGGAGAATGGGGTGGCGGCGCCAAAGTAGTCCATGAAGCGCGGCGTGCGCACGAGATCCCGGTATTGCGCGAGCGCCAGCCGCGCGAGCCGCTCCATGATCTCGGCATACCGCGAATCGGCCGGGGTTTCCTGCGCCTCGAGGCTCGCTTCCATCGTGGCGGCGACCAGGATCTCGAGGTTGCGCCGCCCGTTCTCCGGATCGGTGTACTTGCTGGCGATGACCTCGCCCTGCTCGGTAAGCCGCAGTGCGCCGTCGACGCTTCCCGGCGGCTGCGACAGCACCGCCTCGTAGCTCGGCCCGCCACCGCGGCCGACGGTGCCGCCGCGGCCATGGAAAAAGCGCAGCCGCACGCCGTGCGCGCGGCAGACCTGCATGAGCCGCGTGGTGGCCTTGTAGAGCGTCCAGCTCGAGGCGACATAGCCGCC
>JBJMWH010000554.1:0-7933 GCA_045810245.1 Burkholderiales bacterium
GGGATGCCCAGGGTCGAGCGAGAAGTACGCGCTGCGGTTCTGCATGACCACGCCGGCCTCGCCGGCTGTGACGCAGGCGCCGAAGATGCCGTACAGGCTGAAGATGAGCGAGGCGGCATTTCCTTTCGCGTCCACCGCCGCGACGTACACCGTGTCGCCGGCGAGGCTCCCCTCGGACGCGACCTTGTCCCACGGCAGCGCGCGCGCCGGGTCGATCAACGCGCGGCGCGAATCGGCATGGGCCTTCGACACGAGGCGCTCGACGGGCACCGCTGCGAACTGCGGGTCGGCAAGCCAGCGGTCGCGATCGTGGTAGGCGATCTGCTTGGCCTGCACCAGGAGATGGACGTGATCGGGACCGAGAAACTCCCGCTTCGCGAGCTCGAGCGGCTCGAGCAGATTGAGCATCTCGAGGACCGTGAACCCCTGCGTCGGCGCGGGGGTCTCGTAAATGCTCACGCCGCGATAGCTGCCGCGGATGGGCTCGCCCCAGCGGGCGCGTTGCGCGGCGAGGTCGCTCTCGCGGAAGAATCCGCCCAGCGCGGCTAGCTGCTTCGCGACTTCGCCTCCATAAAATCCCTCCCGGCCCTGCGCAGCGATCGCCTCCAGCGTTCGCGCGAGGTTGGGATTTCGTAACCGTGCGCCCGGACGCGGCGCCTCACCCTGCGGCAGGAACAGTGCCGCCGATGCACCATCCAGTTCGGCCGCGGTCTGCTCGATCCAGCGTGAAAGGCGCGCGGTGACCGGGAAGCCGTCGCGGGCGTAATGGATTGCGTCTTGCAGGCAGCGCGCCAGCGTCAGCGTTCCATGCCGCGCGTGCGCTTCGCAAAAGCTGGCTACCGCGCCGGGCGTGGTGAGCGTGGCGGGCACGAGGCCGCGGAAAGGAATCTCCTGCTGCCCGCGAAAGCGCTCGAGCGTTGCAGCCGCGGCGGCGCGGCCGCCGCCGTCGAGGTACGAGACCTTGCGCGCCGCCGCGTCGTAGATCAGCCAGAAGGCATCGCCGCCGATGCCGCACATGTGGGGGTAGACGACCCCCAGCGTGGCAGCGGCGGCGATGGCAGCGTCGACCGCCGAGCCGCCGGCGCGCAGCGCGTCCGCGCCGGCGGCCGAAGCGAGCGCATGAGGGGACGCCACCATGCCGCGGGTGGCAAGGGTGGGGGTAAAGATCATGGTTTACCGGCTGCGCTTGCGCTTCTTTGCGAGATTCTTTCGGGCGAGCGCGGCGCCGGCCGCGAGCGCCTTGAGCTTGGCAACGGCGATCTCCCGGTCCATCGGCGCCATGCCGCAATTGGTGCAGGCGTAGAAGTGCTTCGCCGGCACGTATTTCAGCGCGGTCCGGATGGTGTCGGCGACTTCCTCGGGCGTCTCGACCCGGTCGTTCGCCACGTCGATCACCCCCACAAGCACGTCCTTGCCCTTCAGCAGGCGCAGCAGCTCGACCGGGACGTGCGAATGGATGCACTCGAGCGACACCTGATCGATCCGGCTCTTTGCGAGCGCGGGGAAGATCTCCTCGTACTGGCGCCACTCTTCGCCGAGGGTCTTTTTCCAGTCGAGGTTCGCCTGGATGCCGTAGCCGTAGCAGATGTGCACGCACGTCGTGCATTTCAGGCCGGCGACGGCGCGGTGAAGGGCGTCGATGCCCCAACGCTTCACGTCGTCCATGTAGACGTTGAACGCCGGCTCGTCGAACTGGATCACGTCGACGCCGTCCTTCTCGAGTGCGCGCGCCTCCTGGTTCAGCAGCCCGGCGAACGCCATCGCGAGCTTGACCCTGTCGCCGTAATGCTCGTCGGCGATCGTGTCGACGATGGTCATCGGCCCAGGGAGCGTGATCTTGCGCGGCTTGTTCGTATGGCTTTTCAGAAGCAACGCTTCGGTCTGATGTACGCGGCCCTTCAGACGCAGCTCGGAGGTGACCACCGGAACCATCGCGTCGTAGCGGTTGTTGCGGATGCCCATCTTCACCTTGCGGCTGAAATCGATGCCTTCGACGAACTCGAGGAAGCCGTGCACGAAGTGCTGGCGCGACTGCTCCCCGTCAGTGACGATGTCGATGCCGGCGTCCTCCTGCTCCTTGAGCCAGAGCAGGGTGGCGTCGCGCTTCGCGCGCTCGAGCGCCGCGCCCGCGCCACGCCACGAGGGCCAGAGCTTCTTGGGTTCGGCAAGCCATTCGGGCTTGGGCAGGCTGCCGGCAATGGTAGTTTTTAGCATGGGGCGGTTGGGCTCCTGTCGGGATTTTGGGACAGCGACTAAATCGCGATACGCAAATATAATGCGCGGCTACAAGCAGTGCTGCAGCAGTGCTTCATATGGGGAGGCTTTTCGTGGCGTTAGGTGTGATGGTGGGGACTTTCGTTTCTTTCGTGCTGGGCATCTTCAACCCGTATGTGATCAACAAGGCCGGCCCCGACTGGATGTGGACCGGCGGTCGCGACGACGTCATCCGCAACCTCTATTTCAAGCCCAACGGCAGCTTCCGCCGCTACGGCTGCGCCGCGCTTCTCGCCACGCTCTCCCTCGGCCCGACCGCGTTGTACTGGCTGCTCGCGCACGGCTAGACCGGAACAATTCCACAGTGGCCGTCTTCACGGCGGTTTTTTCTTTTGTGGAGTAGAGTGCCGGCCACGAGTCCTTCGTGGACACCTTAGAAAAGAAGGGAGTCATCATGTTCCGAGTCATCGTGGCTGTGATGGTGCTGGGTCTTGCGGGTGCGGCCTCGGCGCAGTCGATGAGAAAGTCCTGCGACGAGCTGAAGGCGGAGATCGACGCCAAGATCAAGAAGAACGGCGTCGACAAGTTCACCCTCGACGTGGTCGACACCGAAGCGCAGGCCGAAGGCAAGGTGGTCGGCACCTGCGACGGCGGCACGAAGAAGATCGTCTACAAGCGCGGGTAGTACCGCAGCACCGAATTCGGGGTCAGAGCCCGAACTGGGTTGTCCGTACGTGCAAACGAGTTCGGGCTCTGACCCCGATTTCATTTTGCAGGTAACCTAGCGCCCCATGACAAGGCGCCTGATCATCGGCATCACCGGGGCCACCGGTGCCGTCTACGGCGTGGAACTGCTGAGGACGCTGAACGGCCTCGAGGGCTGGGAGAGCCATCTCGTGCTCTCGGATGCCGGCGCCCTGAATCTGTGGCACGAGCTCAAGATGCGCCGCAAGGACCTCGAGAAGCTCGCCGCGGCGGCCTACAACCCGAAGGACATCGCCGCCGCCATCGCGAGCGGCTCGTTCCTCACCGAAGGCATGGTGATCGCCCCCTGCTCGATGAAGACGCTCGCCGCGGTGGCGCATGCGCACGCCGACGACCTCGTGTCGCGCGCCGCGGACGTGGTGCTGAAGGAGCGCCGCCGCCTGGTGCTCGTTCCGCGCGAGACGCCGCTCAACCTCGCGCACTTGCGCAACATGACCGCGGTGACCGAGATGGGCGCGATCGTGATGCCGCCGGTGCCGGCGTTCTACGCGATGCCGAAATCGATCGACGACCTGATCGCACACACGGTGGGCCGCATCCTCGACCTCTTCGGCGTGCACTCTGCCAAGCTCACCCGCTGGCAGGGGATGAAAGGAAGTCCGCAAGAGCGCGATTGAACGCCTCGGGCTGCTCGATGTTGGAGAGGTGAGCGGCCTGCGGAATCAGCACCAGCTTCGCGCCCGCGATGTTCTGCTGGATCTCGCGCGCCATCGCGGGCGGCGTGCCCGGATCGTTCTCGCCGCAGATGACCAGCGTCGGCGTCTTCAGCTCCTTCAGCCTCGAGGTGACGTTGATCTTCGGGATCGCCGCGCAGCAGCCCGCGTAGCCGGCGACCGGCGTGTTCTCGATGAGAGTCGCGACCTGCTTCACCTTGTCAGGGTGTTTCTTGCGGAACGGCTCGGTAAACCAGCGCTCCAGGGTCGGCTGCACCAGCGGCGCCATGCCCTTCGATTCGGCGGTTCGAATGCGCTCTTCCCACATCGGCGCGGCTTCCGCCGGGTAGCGGCTCGTGGTGTCGGCGAGCGTCATGCTGCGGAAAATGCCGGGATACTTGAGCGCCGCGGTCTGCCCGATCATTCCGCCCATCGAGAGTCCGCAGTAGTGCGGCTTGGAAACCCCAATCTCTTTCAACAGGAAAAAAAGGTCGTCCGCGAGCGCTTCAAGCGTGTACGGGCCTTTCGGGGCAGCGCTCTGACCATGTCCGCGCGTGTCGTAAGCGAGCACGCAATGTTTCGCCTTGTGCCGCTCGATCTCGCCGTCCCACATGCGCACGCTGCACGCGAGCGAATGGCTGAAGACGAGCCAGGTCGGGGCGTTCCTGTTGCCATGGATTTCGTAATAGGTTTCGATGCCGTTGACGGTCGCTTTCATGCGTTCTCCACGATTAAGGGAATCATCATCTCGTCGGCGCTCGGGCCGCCGTGGTTGCCGATGTGCAGGTGGCGCGGCTCGCCCGGGGTCCAGTCCTTTACAGTGTAGCGGCCGTTCATGAGGAGCACGATGTCGCCGACGCGCTCGGCGAAGCGCGGATGCGCCTCGCCCGGGCCGAACCAGCCCTCGCGCACCAGCTCGGCGCTCGGCTTCACTTCCGCGCGCTCGCCGAGCCAGTCACGCGCCTTCTGCAAGAAGGCATCCCGGTCGTGCACGTGGCAGTAAGCCACGCGCCGTTCCCCGCACAGCGGAAAGCGCAGCATCGCGGCGAGCGACGGCGGCAACTCGAGCGAGGTTTCGGGTGCCACGTCGATGAACCCGTGGTCCGCGGTTGCGACTACCGCGGTTTCCGTGCCCGAAAGCCTCCGCAGCAGCTCTCCGAACGCGGCGTCGATGCGCTCAAACTCGCGCGCGGCCTGGGCGCTCTCCGAGCCGTAGCGATGCGACGTGGCGTCGTAGGCGGGCCAGTAGGCATACACGAACTTGCGCTCCGGGCCCGACTTCACTGCGGCCTCGACCTCGGCCACGAAGCCCCCCAGGCTGTCGTACGCGCGTCGCTCGGCCCTCGCGCAGTGGTAGAGGTTGTAATCGGAGGCGATGATGTCGGCGGAGGACACGACGATCGCGCGCGCCTGCATGCTCTCGAAGATCGGCTTGGCCGTGAACGCGCGCTCGGCGCTGAAGCCTTTTTCGCGCAGCGGCAGCATGTCGCCGCGCGTGCGGAAGGGCAGCGGCGCGGCCACGTACCCCGCCTCGCCGAAATACGTGTACCAGCCGGTGATGCCGTGCTCGAGCGGGGTGCAGCCGGTGTACGAAGTGGTGATTGCGGACGCGGTCGTCGAGGGGAACACCGAGGTGAGCGCGCCTCGCCGCCGGCGCGCCAGCTCCCCGCCCTTGCCCTGTCGCGTCAGGTAGTTGTCGCCCAGGCCGTCGACGATGACGAGCACGACATTGCGCGCCGGCTCGAGTTCCCGCGGCGCGAGCAGCGCGAGCGGCGGGTGCCGCTGCTGCCCAGCGCGCGCCTCGACCAGCGACGCGACGAGATTGACGAGGCTGCCACCCCCGTACGCGGGCAAAACGCGAGCCTCCATGACGGGGAAATTTTAAAGGTAGAATGCATCCATCCCCTCGCGAGGTTTTCGCCATGCGGCTCGAAGTCCACGTCCATGCGGACATACCGATTCTCGAAGGCGTTTCCAAGCGCCAGCTCGAGCAGGCTTTCGCGCCGCTGCTCGAATACCTGGACGCCGAAGGCCTCTCCGACGTGAAGAGCCTGGAGCCCGACGAGCCGGGCATCCGCTTCGACGAGAAGGACCTGCTGCTGTATCTCTGCTGGACCGGCGAGATCGGCCGCAGCTTCCACGGTGCGCTCGAGGCCACGCTCGAGAATCTCGGCCCCTATTGCTACGAGGCGGTCGAGGTCGACGTGACCACCTATCTCGAGAACGGCGAGCAGGAGTCGAAGCTCCTGTTCGTCGGGCCGACCGCGCAGGCAATCCACGAGGCGCAGCGCCGTTGCATGGTCGAAGACGTCGGCGCAATCCTGGGACGCCAGTTCGACAAGGCCGCGGTCACGCAGGTCACTGCGATCGTGAACGAACTGTTCGACCGCGACTGGAAGGAAAAGGCCTCGCAGGAGAAAAAGCCCGAGCGCGCCTTCGAGACCTACACGCGTCCGTCGCGCAAGAACCTGCACTAGAAAATCGGGGTCAGAGCCCGATTTCCGATGTCGGGACCGAAATACCCCGGCTTTGACACACTGGCGCTGCACGCAGGCCAGTCGCCCGACCCGGCGACCGGGAGCCGCGCGGTGCCCATCTACCAGACCACCTCGTACGTCTTTCGCGACACCGAGCACGCCGCGTCGCTCTTCAACATGGAGCGCGCGGGCCACGTCTACTCGCGCATCTCCACCCCGACAGTCGCGGTGTTGGAAGAGCGCGTCGCGGCGCTCGAGGGCGGCGTAGGCGCGCTCGCCACCGCCTCGGGCCAGGCGGCGCTGCACCTCGCCGTCGCCACGCTGATGGGCGCGGGCGAACACGTGGTCGCTTCCGGCTCGCTCTACGGCGGCTCGCACAACCTGCTCGGCTACACCCTCAAGCGCTTCGGCATCGAGACGACGTTCATCAATCCGAGAGATCTCGACGGGTGGAAGAAAGCGATCCGGCCCAATACCCGCTTGCTGTTCGGAGAAACCCTCGGCAACCCCGGTCTCGACGTGCTGGACGTTCCGGCAGTCGCGGCGGTCGCGCACGATGCGAAGCTGCCGTTGCTGGTCGACGCCACCTTCACTACGCCCTATCTCATGAATCATTTCGGGCTTGGCGCCGATCTCCTGTACCACTCGGCGACCAAGTTCCTCGGCGGGCATGGCGTGGCGATCGGCGGCGTGCTGGTGGACTCGGGCCGCTTCGACTGGGAGGCGTCGGGCAAGTTCGTTACGCTCACCGCGCCCTACGAGGGCTTTCACGGCATGGACTTCGAGGAGGAGTCGGGCACGCGCGCGTTCCTGCTGCGCGCGCGACGCGAGGGGTTGCGCGACTTCGGCGCCTGCATGGCGCCGATGACCGCGTTCCAGATCCTGCAAGGCATCGAGACGCTGCACGTGCGCATGCCGCGGCATGTCGAGAATACGCGGGCCGTGGTCGCGTTTCTTGCAAAACATCCTCAGGTGCAAAAAGTGATCTATCCGGAGCTCGAGTCGCACCCGGATCACGAGCTCTGCAAGCGGCTGCTGCCGAAAGGCGCCGGTGCGGTGTTCTCGTTCGAGATCAAGGGCGGCCGGCCCGCGGGACGCAAGTTCATCGAGTCGCTGCGGGTGTTCTCGCACCTCGCCAATGTCGGCGATGCGAAGTCGCTGGTGATCCATCCGGCGACGACTACCCACTACCGCATGAGCGACGCCGACCTCGCCAGATCGGGCATCACCGCCGGCACGGTCCGGCTGTCGATCGGGCTCGAGTCGAGCGCCGACTTGATGGAAGACCTCGAGCGCGCCCTCAAAGCGGCCGCAAAGGCCTGATGGAGCTCGCCGTCGACGGGAGGCGCGCTTTTGCCTATACCGCCTCGCATGCGTTCGACCCGAAGAAGCCGACCCTCGTGTTCATCCACGGCGCGGGACTCGACCATTCTCTGTTCGGCCTGCAGAGTCGCTACTTCGGCTATCACGGCCGCAACGTACTGGCGCTCGACCTGCCCGGCCACGGCCGCTCCGAGGGGCCGCCGCTTCCCACCATCGGCGCGATGGCGGACTGGATGTTCAGCGTGCTCGACGCGCAGGACATCGCGGCGGCCAGCATCGTCGGCCATTCCATGGGCGCGCTCGTTGCACTGGAGGCGGCGAATCGCAAGCCTAAACGGGTGGAGCGCATCGCCTGCGTCGGCATCGCCTACCCGATGAAGGTGTCCGAGGCGTTCCTCGAAGCCGCGCACAAGAACGAGCAGAGCGCCTTCGACATGGAGACGATCTGGGGGCACGCGCCGCAGGTTCCGTTCGGCGGCAATCCGAATCCCGGGATGTGGA
>JBJMWH010000555.1:0-11414 GCA_045810245.1 Burkholderiales bacterium
CTGGATGATCATCGCGCCCATCATCAGCGCCATGATCGCGTTGGAAGGCAGCCCCAGCGTGAGAAGTGGGATGAAGGAAGTCTGCGCCGCAGCATTGTTGGCCGCCTCCGGGCCCGCCACGCCTTCGATCGCGCCCTTGCCGAAGCGCTCGGGCTCGCGCGCCAGCTTCTTCTCGAGCATGTACGCGGCGAACGAGGAGAGCGCCGGCCCCGTGCCGGGGAGCAGGCCGAAGAAAGTGCCCACTCCCGTGCCACGCATCGCCGGCCAGAACGATTGCCTGAGATCGCGCGCGCTCGGCATGAGGCCGACGATGGGTCCGGTAAAGGCGGCTTGCGGCTCGCGCCGCTCGAGATTGGTGACGATCTCGGCGACGGCGAAGAGGCCGACCGCAATCACGGTGAAACCGATGCCGTCGACGAGCTCGGGCACCTCGAAGGCATAGCGCGGGACGCCGGAATTGACGTCGGTGCCGACGAGCCCGATCAGGAGCCCGACCACCACCATGGCCAGGCCTTTGACCGCGTCGCCCTGCGTGAGCACGGCCGAGCCGACGAGCCCCATCAGCATGAGGGAGAAGTACTCGGCCGGACCGAAGGCGAGCGCCCATTCGCCCAGCGGCGGGCCGGCTAGCGCCATGAGCAGCGTGCCGAGGCAGCCCGCGAGAAACGAGCCGAGCGCCGAAATCGCGAGGGCCGCACCGCCGCGGCCCTGCCGCGCCATGGGATAGCCGTCGAGACAGGTGACCGCGGAAGCGGTCTCGCCCGGAAGATTCAGCAGGATCGAAGTGATGGCGCCGCCGTACTGCGCGCCGTAGTAGATGCCCGCGAGCATGATGAGCGACGGCACCGGCGGCAGGTAGAACGTGAGCGGGAAGAGCAGGCCGATGGTGGTGAGCGGCCCGATTCCGGGCAGCACGCCGATCAGGGTGCCGAGCGCCACGCCGGCGAAGCAGTAGGCGAGGTTCTGCACCGAGAGCGCCACGCCGAAACCGAGCTCCAGGCTGTGGAGGATTTCCACTAGAAGTTGAAGAGCGGATACGGCAACTTGAGCCCGTAGACGAACACGCCCCCGGCGAACGCGCTCATCGCAACCGTGAGGACGAGCACTTCGCGAAAGCGGAAATCACCTCCGGCGCCCGCCGCAATCGGAAACATCGCGGCGAGCGCCGGCACCAGGCCAAGCCGCGGCATCAGGAAGCCGAAGGCAAGGATCGAAACGCTGATCCAGGCGAGCGGCTTCCAGTCCCAGGTCACGGGCTGCCAGTCGCGCCGGCGGGCGGCGCGCAGCCCCACGAGCGCGCCGAGCGCGATGAGCAGCCACCCCAGGACCACCGGAAAGTATCCCGGCCCCATGCGCATCGCGCTGCCTACCGGATAGCCGCGCCCCCCGAGGAGCGCGAGCGCGCCGATCACGACGAACAACGCGCCGGCGAGGATGTCGCGGTGCAGGTGCACGGGCGAAGAATAGAAAAAAACGGGGCGCAAGCCCCGTTTTTTTCGAGCGATTTTTTTATTGGAACTGCTCGGTTCGGCCGGGGTGCGCTCCCTGGAGCTCCCCTTTGTCGATCCGCCGGCCGAACCGCTTACCGCTTAGTGAAGCGTGCGCGCGAAGGTGCGGCCGCGCAGGTAGTCGTACGCGTGCGGCTGCTCATAAACGAGATCCGAAATGGCGGCCGTGATCTCGTCGTAAATTTCCCCGTACTGCTCCTGGTCGAGCTTGGGAAAGATGCCGACCTCGGTGACGAAGAGGTCGGCGTCCGGGATGCGGTTCTTGTCCAGATCCTTCGGCAGGCCGGCGCGGTCCTGGACCGCGAAACCGCACAGGGCCGGGCAGCGGGCGAAGAGCGTGTTGATCTTGCTCGCGACATCCGCCTCCAGGCGGCTGAGCATGGTTTCCGGCAGGCCGGGCTTGAACTCGAGCGTCTTCATGAATACATGCCTTTAACGGTATATCCCCTCGCCGATTACGTTACACGGCGTGTCACGAAAACACCAATAGGGAAATACCTGAGCCGACTACACCAAAACCCCTAGCCGGGAAAAATCGGTGCCGCGACAGCGGCCCGGTGAGCTTTGTGCGGCTTTGTTATCGCCGTGAAACGGCGACTAGATGCAGAAGGTCAGTGCAGCGTACGCGCGAAGGTGCGGCCGCAGATGAGCGCGCTCGCCTCGGGATGTTCGGCCAGAAGCTCCGCCAGCGTGGCGGCGATGTCCTCGAAGATCTCGCCCGAATCGTCGTGAGCGAGCGAAGGCAGGATGCCCACGTCCGAGACGAAGAGCTCGTCGTCGTCGCCGCTGCGCGAGCAATGGTCGGGAACGTCCTGCAGGCCGCGCACCGAGAACCCGGCGAGTGAGGGATAGCGCTGGAACAGCGATTCGATCGACGCTGGAACCGGCTTTTTCATGGCTTCAGCGTAAGTGGCTTTGGTTTCGCCTTTCGGTCGGCCACCCGGGCCCATGCGGCGTAGGTCGAATCCTGTCGCGGGGTTGCGACGCTTTGCGCGCTCGGACATGGCTCCCACGGTAACGGAACCGCGTGCACAGGGGCGTCAGGGAGTGTCACCCTGCTATCGCCGGGCGGCAGAATTACATGACTTTGACGAATGCTGACCGCGTTAATGGAGGTGGCGCACGAACGTTCGCCCGGTGAGCACCGCGCGCGCGTCGGGCCGCGAGCAGATGAAGTCGAGCAGGCCCACGGCGATCTCGTCGTAGACGCGCTCGGTCAATGCCGGCTCGAGCTCCGGATAAATGCCGATATCGGTGACGACCAGACCTTCAAGCGCCGCCGCCTGAAGGTGCTTCGGCAGGCCGGCGGCGTCCTGGACGGAGAAGCCCTGCAGCGCGGGACAACGCTCGAAGATGTCGCCCACGCGGCTGGCGAGATCGTGCTCGATGTGCGGCTCGGAGGCGAGGCTGCCCAGCTCGAGGAGTTTCATGCCCCGGATGCCGCAAGTTCCGGGCCAGGCAATCTCCGCCTCGCGCGGGGCTAAACCCCTGTAAAAACTCCTATTTAGTGCAGGGCGCGGACGAATGTCCTGCCGCGCAGCCAGACCATCGCCTCGGGCAGCTCGGCGACCGCCTGGGTTATCGCCCGCGCGATATCGGCGTAGATCGCGTCGTACTGCTTGGGTCCCCGGCGCGGATAAAGAGTGATCTGGGTGATGAAGAGCTCACCGGTGAGGCTCTCGCGATCGATATGGTCGGCCAGGCTCGCCTTGTCCTGGATGACGAAGCGGTGCAGCTCCGGCTGGCGGTTGAATACAGCGTGGACCCTGGCCTCGGCGCGGCCCGCGCGCCCGCGCGCGGCGTCGGCCTCCCCGTCCCGGCCTCCGTTCGTTTCGCCCCCATGCGACACAGCGTCACGATATCACCTATACCGCGAACCGGGCATGACGTATGCCCTCGGCCCCGCGCCCGTCCCCGGCTAGAGTGTCGACCCATCAGACGATGGATATTCCGAGCTACGAACCGGGCGCGGCGCTCGATTTCTTCAAAGCCGGCGGAGAGGTGGAAACGATTCCGGCGGGCCGCACCATCTTCCGCGAGGATGGGCGGAGCCGCGCCCTCTTCGCGAGCGACAAGATGTACCTCCTGCTCAAAGGCCGGGTGAGCCTGACCGCGGGCGCGCACGAGATCCGCGCGGTGAAGGCAGGTGAAATCTTCGGCGAGATGGCGGCGCTCGCCCGGACGCCGCGCAGCGCCACTGCCGTGGCGAAGACGCCGTGCCGGGTCATCGCGCTGGATGGCAAGCAGTTTCGCAAGGCGCTCGCCAAGATGCCCGCGTTCGCGCTCATGCTCATGAAGGTCATGGTCCTGCGCCTGCGCGAGGCGGTGGCGCGTGCCAAGTCCGAGGGCGCGCTGAGCGGCGAGAACCCGCCGCTCGAGCCGCCGGTATTCAATCCCAAGACGCTCGCCGACATGGTGCGCGGGTTGTGCGACGATTCGCCGGTGTCCTTCTTGCGCAATCAGGTCATCCTCGAGGAAGGCCAGGTCGGCACCCGGATGTACGCGGTGCTCGAGGGAAGGGTCGCGGTGAGCATCAACGGCGCCGTGGTCGACCGCATCGGTCCCGGCGGGGTGCTGGGCGAGCTCGCGCTGATCGACCAGTCGCCGCGTCTTGCGAGCGCGGTGGCCGAAGACAACGTGACGCTTCAGCCGATCAACCGCAACGCCTTCATCGCGCTGATCAAGCTCGATCCGGACCTCGGCGCGGCGCTCCTCGGCGCGCTCGCCGAGAGGCTGCACTATCTGACCGGACGGCTGAAATAGCGAAGCTTTTCTACGGTTGGAAGATGGTCGGGGCGGGTTGCGGCTTGCAGGTCCTGCAGGCCGGACTGCTGCACCACGCCTTCGGCGGCTACCTCGCGGTGCTTCAGGACGACCGCGGCTGGAACAAGACCCAGCTCTCCGGCGCGGCCGCGCTCCAGCAGATGGAGAGCGCCATCATCGGGCCGGCGCTGGGCTGGGTCATGGACCGCTTCGGTCCGCAGGGCCTGATCCGCCTCGGCGTGCTCACGTTCGGCCTGGGCTTCATGGCGCTTTCGTTCATCGACACGCTGCCCGAGTTCTACGCCGCGTTCATCGTCATCGCGCTCGGCTCCAGCATGTGCGGCTTCTTCCCGATCAACGTCGCGCTCATCAACTGGTTCGAGCGCTGGCGGGCGCGCGCGCTTTCGGCGCTGTCGCTCGGGCTGGCCCTCGGCGGCATTTCGGTGCCGATCGTCGGCTGGTCGCTCGTGCACTTCGGCTGGCGCGCGACCGCCTTCGGCTCCGGCGTCTTCGCCATCGCGGTCGGGCTGCCGCTCGCGATGGTGATGCGCCGCCGCCCCGAGGACTACGGCGAAACCGTCGACGGGATTTCGCAACCCTCAGATTCGCTGAAAGTATCCGAGGACGCCACTTCGTCTGCGCGCGATTTCACGGCGCGCGAGGCGCTTCGCACGCCGGCCTTCTGGCTGCTTTCGCTGGGCCACGGCTTTGCGCTCCTCGTGGTCGGCGCCGTGAATGTGCACGCCATCGCCCACATGAAGGAATCGCTCGCCTACACCGTCAGCGCCGCGGCGCTCGTCATCACGCTGGTGACGCTGTTCCAGATCTGCGGCGTGCTGCTCGGCTGGGTGATCGGCGACCGCTTCGAGAAGCGCCTCATCGCCGCCGCGTGCATGCTGATGCATAGTCTCGGGCTGCTCGCTCTTACGTATGCCGGAGCTGCGGCCAGCACGACGCTGTGGATCATCGCCTTCGCCGCGCTGCACGGCGTCGCCTGGGGCCTGCGCGGGCCCTTCATGCACGCGATCCGCGCCGATTATTTCGGCCGCAGCGCCATCGGCATGATTCTCGGGCTTTCCTTCATGATCATCGTCATCGGCCAGGCCGGCGGGCCGATGATCGCCGGGATGCTGGCCGACATCACCGGCAATTACCGCACCGGCTTCACGGTGCTCGCCCTCCTCGCGGGCGTCGGCTCCATGTTCTTTGTCCTTGCCAAGCGCCCCGCGCCGCCGCTACGCTCGGCGGCATGAGCAATCCGGACAAGAGCGCCCCGCACAAGAAGTCTGAGCTTGGGCAGGCGTTCCATGACCCCAACCTGGACCTCGCGCGCGCGATCTTCATCGGGATGGCGCAGCGCATCTACAGCGCGCCCTCGGCGCCAGAGCAGAAAAAGCCGGATCCGAAAGCGCTCGCCACGCTGTGCTTTCGCCTCGCCGAGGCCTTCGAGGCCGCCTCGCACGAGACGCCGAAGGTCAAGGCCGCGCTCGAGGCTGCCTCCAAGGCCGCGGTGAAGCTCGAGGACGTTGACCTGAGCCATGTCTTCAACCCGGCCGAAAAGACGTAGCACTAGCCTTTAGCTTCAACAGCTTATATAATGGCGGGCTCGAAGCTCGGGCATCCGCCGGCTGCCATTTTTGGGCTCCATTTGCCACGCGCCGGCGCCGTCTCTGCTTCGCCCCTTTCACCGGCAGAGGACTCAATGGCTCTTCCAGCAGTCGAGCGCAGGAACTTCAAGATCGGCAAATACGACATCGTGGCGCAACCGGCCTTCGGCTCCGCGCACATGCTCCGCTACACCGTGCTCCTGAACGGCAAGCGGCTCGGCGCGCTTCTCAGCGTGCCCACCGAATCGGACTGCCGCTTCCTGGAGGCCCCGCCGGCTGTGCCGCCCGTCAAGATCTTCCAGGTGACGCACCGTCCCGGCCGGCCGAAGAAGAACGCCACCCCGCCCGCCGCGCAGACGCTGTCGGAGCCCGCACATCGCGGCTTGCGCCACGACGATCTGCCGCCGGGAACGCTGCCGCTCGACATCAAGCGCTCGGAATAAAGCAGTACCTGAAGGGGTTCAGCGTCCGGCGCCAGCCTTGACGTAGGTACCCGACAGCGGAACGTTCTCTTTTCGCAGCATATATTCGACGTTGTCCGTATACACGTGGGCGGGAGGACGGCCGTCCTCCACCCTATGAAACCCGGTTACGCTCACGCCACTGTTCGGGCTCGCTGTAAAGAACGCCAGTTGATGAGCCCCGAGGAATTTGCTCAAGTTACCCGGCTCGATCATCCTGAAAACTTTCTGTGCTTGAAAGGCCTCATTGTCGGCATCGTGGTCATGCATGAATGCGTCGACGCTGTGGAACAGGCTGTTCTCGGGAGACTTACGGATTGAAAACGTCATTGGGACATTCTGTGCTTGGAGTTCGCTGAGCGTCTGGAAAAGATGGCGCAGGTCGGGGTGGTAGTGCCCGCTCTTGTTGGAGAGAACGACGAGCCGGCCATTGTCGACTTTCATTTCGCCCGCGCACGCTACATTGCCGCCCCCGAGAAGCGACGAATGATGGCGGTACCCCACGGCGTGCGAGCTGACGTGGAAATGCCCCTCCTTGCTCATGACGTAGATCGCGTGCCCCGGCCCCGAAAAATAGGTCACCATTTTCGTGGTGTCGAAGGGCTTGCCCTGCAGGTACAGCAATCCATTCTCGAAGGTAATTCGCGTGAGGCCCTGCTTCTCGAGGGTACTGTCGTACTCGACCTTGCGCCCACTCATGGGCCATATGATCTTGCCGTCAAACGTCTGGTGCACGCCCTGGCGTGAAAGCCATTTCCGCAGGTAAGCCACTTCGCTGTTTACTTTCTCGAGGTACGACCATTTCCTTGCCTCGTTCTCGTGGAACTGCACCAGGCTCCCTACTCGTTCGCCTCGGAGGCCGATGGGTGGAAGGTGTGTGGCGACTTTGGCAGTGCCAAGCGTCCCGGCTTTGAGTTGTTCGGCCAATGCGATGTGGGTCTGAAGCCGCTTTGAAAGTCCCTCCAGCGCAGGGAACCGGTCCAGTGAAATGCTGCCGGCCTCGTTTTTGTACATGTGGCCGATCTGCGTCAAAATCGCGAAGCGCATCCTGATTTCCCCCGTGAGCGGTGATCCCAGTCTGCCGGGCAGTGTCGCAGCAAGCAATACGCGCCGGATGATTTTCTGCGGATTGCGCGACACGCACACCGTAGAATCCGGCGCGTGACCACGCGCCGGCATCTCCTGCGCCTTGCCGCGCTCGCTGCGGCTTGGCCTCAAGTAGTCTGGTCCCAGACGGCAAAGAAGACCGCCAAGCCGGCGCCCGGGACGATCCTGGTCAACGACGTCCACTCGCAGCTCAACTCAACACGCGTCTTTCGCATCGCCGCGCCGACCAGCGTCGACGCGGTGCGCGGCCTGCTCGCCTCGGCGCGCAAGGAGAGGCGCCCGGTGTGCATCGCCGGCGGGCGCCACGCCATGGGCGGGCAGCAGTTCTGCGCCGACGCGTTACTGCTCGACATCCGCAAGATGAACCGGGTGCTCGCCTTCGACGGCGAGCGCGGGCTTCTCGAAGTGGAGTCCGGCATCGAATGGCCTGAGATTCTCGCCTACCTGCAGACGCAGTCGGTCGCGATGAACCCGGGCGACAAGCCCGACGCCGCCGGCAAAGCCTGGGCGTTTGCGCAGAAGCAGACCGGCGTCGACCGGGTGACCATCGGCGGCTGCCTCTCGGCCAACATCCACGGCCGCGGCCTCGCCATGCCGCCCTTCATCAACGACGTCGAGTCGTTCCGCCTCGTCAGCGCGCGCGGCAATGTGGTGAACTGCAGCCGCGAGGAGAACGCCGAGCTCTTCCGCCTCGCGATCGGCGGCTATGGGCTCTTCGGCTTCATCTATTCGGCCACGCTACGGCTCGTGGCGCGGCGCAAGCTCGAGCGCGTGGTCGAGGTGCGCGAGATCGGTGGGCTCGCCGGCGCCTTCGCCAGCCGCATCGGCGAAGGCTTCACCTACGGCGATTTCCAGTACGCGATCGACGAGAAGTCGGACGACTTCCTGAAGCGCGGCGTGTTCTCGTGCTACCGCCCGGTGGCCGACGAGCGGCCGATGCCGCAGCTCCAGCACGAGCTCGGCGAGGGCGAGTGGACCGAGCTCCTGTTCCTCGCGCACACCAACAAGAGCGAGGCCTTCAAGCGCTACGCCGCGCACTATGTGTCCACCAACGGCCAGCTCTACTGGTCCGACGAGCACCAGATGAGCTACTACCCGGAGGACTATCACCGCGCCATCGACCGCATGACCGACGCCGCGAACAAGGCGACCGAGGCCATCACCGAGATCTACGTCGAGCGCGAGGCGCTCGAGCCCTTCATGGCCGAGGTGCGCGAGTATGCGCGGCGCGACGCGGTGAACTTCATCTACGGCACGGTGCGCCTGATCGAGCAGGACCGCGAGAGCTTCCTCGCCTGGGCGCGCAAGCCCTACGCCTGCGTCATCTTCAACCTGCACATCGAGCACACCACCGGCGGCGTAATCCGCGGCGCCGATGCGCTGCGGCGCCTGATCGACCTCGGCCTGCGTCACGGCGGCAGCTACTACCCCACCTACAATCGCTTTGCCCTGCGCCGCCAGGTCGAAGCCTGCTACCCGCAGATGCCGGAGTTCCTCAAGCTCAAGCGCAAGCACGATCCCGACGACCTCTTCCAGAGCGAGTGGTACCGCCATTACAAGCGGATGTTCCTCGGGGACAAGTAAACGTGGTCCGTCCCTGATTCTGGTTGCGTGACCGCCCTGCTCTGGACCCTGCTCGCGCTTTTCGTCCTGCGCGTGGCGGGCCAGGCGATGGTTGCGTTCTGGGGCGTGCCCTGGCTGCCGCCGATGGAGCGCTGGTACTCGGGCCTCGTGCCGTACGCGCTGCTGCTGCCGGCGCAGATTGTGCTCATCGCGCTGATGGCGAAGATCTGCTCCGACTTCACGCGCCGCCGGGGCTTCTTCGTGCGGCCGCGGCGTTTTTTCGCCGGCCCGTGGTTTTGGTTCGGCTGGATCTACCTCGCCGCCATGCTCCTCAGGCTTGCGCTCCAGCTTCATCTCAAGCCCGACGGCCCGCTGATTCCGATTCCCTTTCACTGGGTGCTCGCGAGCTTTGTCATTGCCGTGGGATGGTGGCACCGCCGCCGGCTTCCGGAATGAGCGAGCCGACCACCGTCATCACCGACTATGCGCTCGGCGCGGTATCGATTTTCCTGTCGTGGCGGCTGATGGATGCATCCCGTTTCTGGGCGCTCGCCTTCTCCGCGCTCGGGCTGGGCGCGTTCCTCGGCGGCACGTGGCACGGGTTCTGGCAAGACGATCTGCTGTGGAAGGCGACGACGCTGTCGGTTGGCGGGGCGAGCTTCGGCATGGTGGCGGGCTCCGCCGATGCCCTCACTACGGGAAAGCTCAGAGGCGGGTTGCTCGCGTTTGCGGTGGTGAAGCTTTTTGCTTACGCAGCGTGGATGCTCCATCACGACGACTTCGTCTGGGTCGTCGCCGACACCGCGAGCGCGCTTCTCATCGTCGCGATCCTCCACGCCTGGCGCTTCAACGCCTGGATCCTCTCGGGGGTCGCGGTCTCGCTATCGGCGGGCTTCGCGCAGGCTTCGGGGCTCGCGCTGCATCCGCGCTTCAACCACAACGACCTCTACCACGTGCTGCAGATCGCCGCGATGTTCCTCTTCTATCGCGGCGTGCGCGCCTACGCGACGCTCGGCCGCAGGCCCTCGACGTAGGCGAACACGCGCCGCCTCGGATCGAACACGTAGCTCAGGAGCTCGCTGCGGTTCGCGCCGGTGCCGGGCGCCTTGAGCGAGATGTGCACCCAGCCCGAATTGGGGCCCTGCCTCGGGTCGTAGCACTCGCAGATCAGCTGATCGAACTTCAGGTTGCGCTCCACCCAGCGCGCGAGCTCGAGCGTCGCCATGCCGGGGATCTCGACGTCGGCGGCCTCGCCGGCGCAGTGCTGGCTGGTGCTTTTCCAGCTTGCCGGCTTCTTCTTCAGCGCGCGCTCGAGCCCCTGGCAGCGGTAGACGCTGTTCGGGCTGAAGGGGCCGAACTCGTCGCGCAGCGGCTGCAGCACCTCGCGGCACAGGTTGACCGCCGCGCGCAGCTCGCGCGTCGCGCCGAAGTTGTTGTCGATGCGCAGCCGCTGCGCGAGCTCCGAGCGCGTGAGCTCATGGAGCCGGAAATTCTTCGATACCTGGTCGCCCGGCTGCGCCCGCGGCGGGAAACGGTCCCAAGGAGTGCTGCTGCGGTCGGCCATCAGAAAAAGGCGAGCGCGCGCGCCTCGATGCTCTGGCGCGGCGGCGCGCCGCTCGGCGTCGCGGGGTCCTCGAACGACGTGTGCGGCGTGAAGCGCGCGCGGCCGTCCTTTTCGGAGTCGTAGACCTTGAAGACGAGCGCTTCGTCGCGGCGCATGCGCGGGAAGTAGAACCAGCGGTGCCGCGGACTGTACTTGAGGCGGTAGGTCTGGCCGATGCGGTGCGGGTAGCGGCGCTCGGCTACCAGCAGGTCCTCAAAGGCGACGCTGCGCGCGTCGGCAAGCGCGAGCGGATTGGAGAGGATCGGATCGGCCGCATCTGGGTAGGCGGCGCGCCAGACCTGGATGATCGCGAAGCGCCGCGCGAGGAGCCGCTCGGCCTCGTCGCCCATGAGCTCGCGCACGCGCTGCGGTCCCGACCACTCGGTGTAGTCGTTGTGCGCGGAAAGCACCGGCTCGCGGACGAGCCGGGCTTCGCGCTCCGCTTCGCTCCCCGAGCGCAGGGTGTGGTCGAATACCAGTACGCGCGCGGCGCCCGAGCGCGCCTGGATCAGCGCCTCCACCTCGCGGTAGTAGACCGTCTTCAGCTCGCCCGCATCGAAGAAATTCTTCACGGCGGTGCGATGCTCGACCAGCTCGAAGCCGTTGCGCTCCAGCGAAAGCTCCTGGTTCCTGCCATTGGAGACGACCACTTGGTGAAGCTCGGCCGTACCGCTGGTGCGGCGCCGGATGTTGTTCGGCCCGAAGGTCTCGTTGACGAGGGTCTCGCCGGTGTCGGCGGTGTAGCTGATGTGCGCGTGCATCCGCGCTATTTTAGAATGGCGAAGGAAGGCGTGGTCAAATA
>JBJMWH010000556.1:0-2591 GCA_045810245.1 Burkholderiales bacterium
AGAAGAGCCTGCCCTACGATCCGGTGAAAAGCTTCGAGCCGGTCGCGCTGATCGCCACGAGCGGGCTCGTCGTGGTGGTGAACCCCCAGGTACCGGCGCGCTCGATGAAGGAGCTGATCGAGCTCGCCAAGCGCCAGCCGGGCAAGATGCATTATTCGTCGCCGGGCAACGGCGGCCCGCAGCATCTCGCGATGGAGCTGGTGAAGCTCGAGACCGGCATGGACATCGTGCATGTGCCGTACAAGGCGGCGGCCGGCGCGCTCACCGATGTCGTCGGCGGGCACGTGGACGCGACGGTGGCTGCGGTGCAGACCGCGCATCCCCACGTGCAATCCGGCAAGCTGCGCGCGCTCGCCGTGATGAGCGCCGAGCGCTCGCCCGCCTATCCCGACGTGCCGACGATGAAGGAGCAGGGGCTGCCGGATCTGGAAGTCGAGACCTGGTATGGCGCGTTTGCTCCGGCGGGCACGCCGGCTCCCGTCCTGCAAAAGCTCAACAGCGACGTGAACACGGTGATGCGCGACGCGCAGGTGCGGGAAGCGATCGAGAAGCAGGGCATGACGCCGGTGGGCGGAACGCCGCAGCGGCTGGCGGACCTCGTGAAGCGCGAGCTGCCGCGCTGGAACCGGGTCGTCAGCGCGGCAGGAATCAAGGCGGATTAAATGCATGAATTGGAAGACCTGGTCGCCGCGTACCGCATTCTCGCGGCGCAGGGCGTGATCGACGCCTACGGCCACGTCAGCCTGCGCTCGCCGCGCAATCCCGAGCGCTACTACCTTGCGCGCTCGGTCGCCCCTGAATGGGTCGAAGAAGCCGACCTCATCGAGTACGACCTCGACAGCCGACCGATCGACGCGGGCGCGCGCGAATCCGTGCACGAGCGCTTCATCCACGGCGAGATCTACCGCGTCCGGCCCGACGTGATGTGCGTGGTGCACAACCACTCGCCCTCGGTGATCCCCTTCAGCGTCACCGGCGTGCCGATGCGCGCGCTCTACCACATGGCCTCGTTCATCGGCGAAGGCCTGCCGAATTTCGAGATCCGCGACGTGCGCAAAGGCACCGATCTCCTGGTCAAGGACGCGGCGCTCGGAAGAGCGCTGGCCGCGACCCTGGCGAAGAAGCCGGCCGCCCTGATGCGCGGCCATGGCTCGGTGGTGGTCGGCGAGAACCTGCCGCGCGCGGTCGGGCGCAGCGTATATCTCGAGCAGAGCGCGCGCATGCAGATGCAGGCGATCGCGCTCGCCGGCGCAGGAGGCAGCATCACCTATTTCGACGACGCCGAAGTGCAGGCTTCGGTCGCGCGGCAGGACTACTACCGCGCCTGGCCCCTCTGGCGCGCCAAAGCACTTGCCCGCCCTTAATCAGGGACAGTCCCTATTTTCCTATTTTCTTCCTTCGTTGATGTCTGAAGAACTCTGCCTGCTGAGCGCGAGTGCGCTGCTCGAGGGCTATCGCACCCAGAAGCTTTCTCCGGTGGAGGTCACGAAGGCGGTCCTCGCCCGGATCGAGGCGCTCAATCCGCGGCTGAATGCCTTCAACCTGGTCTCGGACCAGGCGCTCGACGAAGCGAAGGCCTCCGAGGCGCGCTGGTCCAGCGGGCAGCCGAAGGGCCTGCTCGACGGCGTGCCGGTGTCGATCAAGGACATCATCCTGACCCGCGGCTGGCCCACGCTGCGCGGCTCGAAGACGGTGGACCCGAAGGGTCCATGGAACGAGGATGCGCCGGCGACCGCGCGCCTGCGCGAGCACGGCGCGGTGCTCATTGGCAAGACCACCACGCCCGAGTTCGGCTGGAAAGGCGTGACCGATAGCCCGCTTACCGGCATCACGCGCAATCCGTGGAATCCGGACAAGACGCCCGGCGGCTCCTCGGGCGGCGCCGCGGTCGCGGTGGCCTGCGGCATGGGGCCGCTCGCGGTCGGCACCGACGGCGGCGGCTCGATCCGCATCCCGTCGAGCTTCACCGGCATCTTCGGCATCAAGCCGTCGTTCGGCCGCGTCCCGGCGTGGCCGCTCTCGCCCTTTGGCACGGTGGCGCACCTTGGTCCGATGAGCCGCAACGTGACCGATGCCGCGCTCATGCTGAGCGTGATGTCGCTGCCCGACGCGCGCGACTGGCACGCCCTGCCCTACGAGCCGCGCGACTACCGCGTCGGTCTCGAGGACGGGATTCGCGACCTGCGCATCGCGTACTCGTCGAACCTCGGCTACGCCGCCGTCGATGCCGAGGTCGCCGCCATCGTGCGCGGATCGATCGGCGTCTTCACCGACCTCGGCGCCCGGGTCGACGAGCGGCATCCTGGATTCGAGAACGCCGGCCCGATCTTCCAGACGCACTGGTTCTCTGGCGCCGCGGCGCTGATCCGCACGGTGAAGGACAGGAAGCCGATCGATCCCGGCCTGCTCGAGGTCGCCGAGCAGGGCGCGAAGATCACCGCTGCCGAGCTCATGGACGCGCAGATGAAGCGCGGCGTGCTCGGCACGCACATGAATCTCTTTCACCGCGACTACGACCTCCTCGTCACGCCGACGCTCGCGGTCGCCGCCTTCGACGTCGGGCAGGAAACGCCGGTCAAGGGACGCTGGAC
>JBJMWH010000557.1:0-3157 GCA_045810245.1 Burkholderiales bacterium
ACCAGCATTTTCATGCCCATCGCTTCCAGCCCCGCCTTGAGGGCGAGGTGGTGGCGCGTCGCGCGCGCCCAGGCATTCTCCAGGCCTTCCTCGCGAATCAGCAGCAGCGCTTCGTGCAGCGCGAAGAGGGAGTTGGTCGGCGCGGTGTGGTGATACGTGCGCGTGCCGGCGCTCCAGTAGTTGAAGAGCAGGTTCATGTCCATGAACCAGCTGTGGATCTTGTCCGTCCGCTTCTTCACGTGCTCGACCACGCGCTCCGAGAACGACACCGGCGACAGGCCGGGCGTGCACGACAGGCACTTCTGGCTCGCCGAGTAGATGGCGTCGATTTCCCATTCGTCGACCTTCACCGGCGTGCCGCCGAGGGTGGTCACGGCGTCGACGATCACCATCGCTCCGTACTTGTGCGCGATCTGCGTCAGCGTCTTCGCGTCCGACTGGCAGCCGGTGGAAGTCTCCGCATGGACGAAGGCGACGATCTTCGCGTCCTTGTTCTTCTTCAGCGCGTCCTCGACCTTCTGCGGATCGACCGGCTCGCCCCACTTGTCTTCGACCAGCACCGGCGTGCCGCCCATGCGGATCACGTTCTCCAGCATGCGGCCGCCGAACACGCCGTTCTGGCACACCACCACCTTGTCGCCGGGCGCCACCATGTTGACGAAGCAGTACTCCATGCCGACCGAGCCCGGCCCGGAGAGCGGGAAGGTGAGCGCGTTCTTCGTCTGGTAGACGTAGCGCAGCAGCGATTTCAGCTCCTCCATCATCTCGACGAACACCGGGTCGAGGTAGCCGATCGCCGGCTGGCTCATGGTGGTGAGCACGCGCGGATGGATCTCCGTGGGCCCGGGTCCCATCAGGGTGCGCTGCGGCGGGTGGAAGGAATGAATTCGCTTCGAGGGGGCGTACTGGCTCATAGGATCGCTTTCGGAAAGGATGCCGAACGGTGCATCGCCGGGGCGGGACTTCACCCGGACCGGGTTCTTCGCGCTCGCTTCGTTGATGACCTCCAGCGCGCTGATGCGGGCCTGCGTGAGGCGCTCGACTTCGCCCGCCCAGCGTGCCGGGACATAGCCGATCTTCACCCAGTTGTGCACCACCGCCCGGTCGAGCTGGAAGGCGCGCGCAACATCGGCCTGGCTGCCGAAGATCTCGACCAAACGCTCGGCGCAGTTCACAGGCGGAAAGTCTAAAGCGTCAAACTGATTTTGACAAGATGCCGGGTGGACCAGCCCCGAGCGTAATATTCGGCGCATGAAACCCGAATCCCCGGTCACCTTCACCCCGGAAACAGCGGCCGACGCCTGGATGGGACTCCTCGCCATGCGCGGCGTCGATTACCTCTTCGCCAATGGCGGCACCGACTTCGCCCCGGTCGTCGAGGCCTACGCCAAGGGCGAGAAGCTCGGCTGGCGCCTGCCCGAAATCGTGATCGTGCCGCACGAGAACATGGGCATCGCGATGGCGCACGGCTATGCCATGGTGACCGGAAGGCCGCAGGCGATGATGGTGCACGTGGGCGTGGGTACGGCCAACACGCTGAACGGCCTGATCAATGCCTCGCGCACGAACATCCCAATCCTGCTCACGGCGGGACGCACGCCCCTCACCGAGTCGGGAGCGGTACCGGCGGCGCGCAACAACTACATCCATTGGGCGCAGGAGCACTTCGACCAGGGCGGCATGCTGCGCGAGTTCGTGAAGTGGGACTACGAGCTGCGCCACCCCGAGCAGGTCGAGACGGTGCTCGACCGCGCGCTCGCGATCTGCAAGAGCGAGCCTCAAGGCCCGGTGTACGTGACGCTGCCGCGCGAGGTGCTGGCGCAGGGCTTCACTCAGAAGTTTTCGCAGGACACCACCATCCAGGCGGCATCCGCCCCGGCCGCCGATGCCGACGCCCTCGAGGAAACCGCCAAGCTGCTGGGGGCAGCCAAAAAACCGCTGCTCATCACCGCGAACGGCGGCCGTACGCTCGAGAGCTCGCGGGCGATCGAGCAGCTGGCGCAGGCGCTCGCCGTGCCGGTGGTCCATTACCGCCCGCGCTACCTCGCGCTCTCGACCGAGCACCCCATGCAATGCGGCTGGGATCCGCATCCATTCCTAAAGGAAGCCGACGTCGTGCTGGTGGTGGACTGCGACGTGCCGTGGATCCCGCGCGAAGGCGCTCCGAAGCCCGAGGCGAGGATCATCCACATCGGCCCGGACCCGCTCTTCGCGCGCTACCCGCTGCGCGGCTTCCGCACCGACCTCGCGCTCACCGGGGGCGTGGCGGCCACGCTGCAGGCCCTGTGGCGCAGCGCGCAGAAGCACGCGGTTTCCCCGCGGACGATCGAAGAACGGCGCCAGGCCGTGTCAAAACAATCCCAGGAAATAAGAACGAAGGGGCGAGCCGGCTTCGATCCCATGCCGGCGAGCATCACCGGCAAGTGGCTCTCGGCCTGCGTGAACCGCCTGCTCGACCACGACACCATCCTCGTGAACGAGTATCCGACCGTGCTCGAGGAAATGCTGATCCGCGAGCCGGGACAGTATTTCGGCAATCCGTCGGCCGGAGGCCTGGGCTGGGGCATGGGCGCTGCGCTCGGCGCAAAGCTGGCCTCTCCCGACAAGACCGTGATCTGCGCGGTCGGCGACGGCGCGTATATGTTCGGCAACCCGACGGCTACGCATTACGTTTCGGAAGCGATGAAGCTTCCGATGCTCTTCATCATCGCCAATAACGCCCGCTGGGCGGCGGTGCACCGCTCCACCCTTTCGACTTATCCGAGGGGCTACGCCGCAGAGCGAGAAAAGCCCCCCTTCGCCACGCTCGAGCCCTCGCCGCGCTTCGAGCACGTCGTCAAGGCGAGCGGCGGCCACGGCGAGCGCGTAACCGAGCCGAAAGACCTCATGCCGGCGCTCGAGCGCGCGATGAAGGTGGTGCGCGAGGAGAAGCGCCAGGCACTGGTTAACGTCTGCCTGGAAGTGAGCTACGTAAAGACGAGCTAGTCTGCGCTCGTAGCCGGAACGGCTTGCGCCGCGGCGGCAGGTCCCGCCACGGGCGCGGCCTTCGCGGCCGGAACGAGGGCGGGCCCGATGCGGCCGATGAGCGGGAGCTTGAGCCCGCTCGGCCCCAGGCCGATGTTGAGGCCGAGAATGTTGAGCTCGAGGCCTTCGACCC
>JBJMWH010000558.1:0-3686 GCA_045810245.1 Burkholderiales bacterium
GTCCTTGGAGATCTTGTGCGTCTTCACGTAGTTCGCGAGCACCGAGCCTTCCGGATCGGCGAGGACCATCTCGGTGCGCGGCGCGACACGCCCGAAGAAACGCGCCAGGCCGGTGATCGTGCCGCCGGTGCCGACGCCCGCGACCACCGCGTCGACATCGTGGTTCATCTGCTCCCAGATTTCCGGGCCCGTCGTCTCCTCGTGGGCGCGTGGATTCGCCGGATTGGCGAACTGGTCGATGTAGTAGGCCCCGGGCGTGCGGCGTGCAATCTCGGCCGCACGCTCCTGGTAGTACTCGGGATGGCCCTTGGTGACGTCCGAGCGCGCCATCACGATCTCCGCGCCCATCGCGCGCAGGTGGAAGATCTTCTCCTGGCTCATCTTGTCGGGCACCACGATGAGCAGGCGATAGCCTTTGAGCACCGCTACGAGCGCGAGGCCGAGGCCGGTGTTTCCCGCCGTGGCTTCGACGATCAGCGAGCCGGGCTTGATTTTTCCCTGGCGCTCGGCGTCCTCGATCATCGAGCGCGCGATGCGGTCCTTGATCGAGCCGCCGGGGTTGTGATGCTCGAGCTTGAGGTAGAGACGGCAGGGCCCGGCATCCATATGCGCCGCTTCCACGAGCGGCGTATTGCCGATGAGGTCGAGGACGTTCATGGCAGCGCTAGGTTAGCGCACGGAGCAGGAAAGCCAGCTTGCACGGTTAAACCCTTGATTTCGCTTAGTGGGATACATCCCATAATATTGCACTGCAGCGGCTGGGGTTGCTGTCCCACGGGCAGGTTCCCCAACATCCCACCACGGAGGGGCTTTGGAAGGCGGCGGCACACTGCTCGGGAGTATCTCGAATTTCTGCCGGCGCACCGGCATGGCCGAGTCGACTTTCGGCCGCCGCGCAGTGAACGACGGCAAGTTCGTCGCGCGCCTGCGCGACGGCGCGCGCGTCACCCCTGAGACCCTGAACCGGGTCAACCAGTTCATCGCCAAGCACGGCCTGCCCGGTCCCGGCGATTCGCCGCCGGAGCTCCTGGCGCTGATCCGGGCCGGCGCGGACGCCCCGGCGCCGGCGGCGCGCGAGACGGCGCCGGAAAAGAACTTCCGTTTCTTCGACAATCGCCAGAAGTATCTTCTCTTCGTCAACACCTGCAGCGAGAAGGACGTGGTCGCGCGCCGCGTCGGGCTCGAGCTCGGCCACATTCACCCGCGCCCTCCGGCGGTGCGCTTGTTCGACGCCGGCATGGGCGACGGCACCGTGCTCGCACGGGTGATGCGCGAGATGCACCGGCGCTTCCCGACGGTGCCGTTCTTCATCGTCGGCAAGGAGATCAGCCTCGAGGACGTGCGTCTGTCGCTGCGCAAGATGGCCGACCGCTTTTTCGAGCATCCGGCCACGGTGCTCGTCGTCACCAACATGTACTACACCGAGGCGCCCTGGCTCACGCCGCGCGCGGTGCCGGCCGCGACCTCGATGGTGTGGCACGAGGTCGCCCTCACGGGAAGCACGTCGCATGACTTCAGCGAGCAGATTGCCTCGCTCGAGCCGTTCCTCGCCAAGAACTGGCAGGCCGGCCTGAGCCCCAAGACGGGCAATCCGGTGTACGAGCATCCGACGGTGGTGGTGCTCTACCGCGACGACTACCGGTTTCTCCTCGACGAGGTGATTCCGAAGCGCGGCGCCGGGCTCGCCGAGTACGACATGGTGATCGCGTCGCAGCCGTACCGGCTGCGTGCGCCGCTCGAATTCAAGGCGCAAAAGGTGGTGGCACCGCTCGTGCGTGCGCTCGGCAAGGGAGGGCGCCTGCTCGGCATCCATTCCTACGGCCACGACCCAGGCCTCGAGATCATCCAGAAGGTGTGGCCGGGCGAGAACCCGTTCGCCCACACGCGGCACGACCTGATGCGCGGCGCCAAGGCCGACCTCGGTCGCGAGGCGCGGCGCTACAACTTCAACACCTACGCCGACGCGCGCTCGCTTTTCCGCTACGACATGCACACCCTGCCGAGCGAGATTTCCTCGAGCATCGGCACCTCGACCCTGTTCGCGGCGTGGAACGCGGCGATCTACGTGGCGCAGATCGAGGACCAGCGGCTCTCCGAGGTGCTGGGCAAGACGCACTATCTCGACGCGACGCGCGAAGTGCTGCAGAAGCACGGCGCCCTCTGGTTCCTGGACGAGTCCTATGTCATCTCCCGCAAGCGCGACTGAATCCCCGACCGGCCTCTCCGAGCTTCTCACCGCGGGGTCGCTGGAGATCTCGCCGCGCGAGCTGCACCGCGCGCCCGAGGTGGCGACGATCCTGCCGGCGGACACCTGCATCTACATCCCGTCGCTCCCGGGCCTGCCGCTCTCGCGCACGCTCGATGCGATCGCGGCGATCCGCGCCGCGGGCTTGGACCCGGTGCCGCACGTGTCGGCGCGGCGCATCCGCGACCGCGACGAGTTCCACGACTTCCTGCAGAAGGCGGCGGCGCAGCACGGCGTGCACCGCGTGCTTCTCCTCGGCGGCGACGAGCCGCGGCCGAAGGGGCCGTTCGCCGACAGCCTCGAGGTGCTCGAGCAGGGCGTGCTCAAGGAATGCGGCGTGCGCGAGTTCGGTGTCGGCGGCTATCCGGAGGGCCATCCGCGCATCTCGCTCAAAAGCCTCGACCGCGCCCTGGAGCGCAAGATTGCGCTCGCTCGCGAGCAGGGCATCGGCGTCTACATGGTGACGCAGTTCTGCCTGTCGCCGCAGCGCGTGGTCGACTACTGCGCGGGCCTCGCGCGCGCGCGGCCGGACCTGCCGGTGTACGTGGGCATCGCCGGTCCGACCGATCCGGTAGCTCTGGCGCGCTACGCGCAGCGCTGCGGCGTGAGCGTGTCGCTGCGTGCTCTGCGCACCCTCGGAGTCGGCATCGCCAAGCTCGTCACCCACTCCGATCCGCGCGAACAGCTCATCGCGCTGGCGCGCTACTCATCGCTGCGGGAGCAGAGCAACGTCGTGGGCGTGCACATCTACAGCTTCGGCGGCGCGGTCCCGACGGCGGCCTGGATGCGCAAGCTGATGTAGGAATTCGGGCTCTGACCCCGAATTCGCACTATTTTCCTACCCTCGCCCGACGAACGGCATCTTCGTCGCCATGATGGTCATGAACTGCACGTTCACGTCGAGCGGCAGGTTGGCCATCTGCAGCACCGCGTCGCCGACGTGCTTCACGTCCATCAGCGGCTCGGGCTTGATCGAGCCGTCGGCCTGGGGCACGCCCTTGGCCATGCGCGCGGCGAGCTCCGTGAGCGCGTTGCCGATGTCGATCTGGCTGGCGGTGATGTCGTCCTTGCGGCCGTCGAGCGAGATGCACTTGGTGAGCCCGGTCACGGCGTGCTTGGTGGAGGTGTAGGCGACCGACATCGGCCGCGGCGTATGCGCCGAGATCGAGCCGTTGTTGATGATGCGCCCGCCCTTGGGATTCTGCGCCTTCATGATGCGGATCGCTTCCTGGGTGCACATGAACATGGCGAACAGGTTGATGTTCACCACCTCGCGGAACTTCTCGATCGGCAGGTCCTCCATCGGCACCGCGGGCGCGCCGATGCCGGCGTTGTTGAAGAGGACGTCGAGCCGGCCCCACTTGCCCTTGACCTCGGCGAAGAGCTGCTTCACCTCGGCGTCCATTGTGATGTCCGCCGGCAGCACCATCGCGCGCTCCTT
>JBJMWH010000559.1:0-5945 GCA_045810245.1 Burkholderiales bacterium
GCTCGTACCGGGAGATGGCGCAACGCGTTCGCGGGACAGCTTCTGCTTTGCAGAAGAAATTAAACCTGCAACCCGGGGACCGCGTCGCGATCGCGATGAAGAACTGCCCGGAGTTCTACGAGGTGCTGTTCGCCTGCTGGCATGCCGGCATGACCGCGGTGCCGATGAACGCCAAGCTGCACGCGAAGGAATTCGCCTACGTCCTCGAGAACTCGGGCGCGAAGGTCTGTTTCGTAACCCCGGAGCTGGCCGCGGCCATCCCGAGCGGAATTGCGATGGACGAAGATCTGCTGCTGGAGGAGGCCGCGGCGCCCGCGGAAGTCAAGCCGGATGACCCGGCGTGGCTCTTCTATACCAGCGGCACGACCGGCGTCCCCAAGGGCGCGGTGCTCACCCACCGCAACATGCTGTTCCAGACCCAGGCCTATTTCGCCGACATCGACCGCCTCGCCCCGACCGACGCCGCGCTGCACCCGGCGCCGCTCTCGCACGGCTCCGGCCTCTACGGCCTGCCGCACTTCGCGGCCGGCGCGGTGAATGTCATCCCGGAGAGCGGCCAGTTCGACCCGGCGGAAATCTTCGAGCTCCTCGAGCGCTGGCCCGGCGCATCGTTCTTCGCCGCGCCGACCATGATGGTGCGGCTGCTCGCGAGCCCCGCAGCGCGCGCGCCGCGCGGCCTCAAGACGATCACCTACGGCGGCGCGCCGATGTACGTCGCCGACTGCCTGCGCGCCATCGAGCTCTTCGGTCCGCGGCTCTACCAGCTCTTCGGCCAGGGCGAGGCGCCGATGACGATCACCGGTTTGCCCCAAACCCTTCATGGAAGAGACTTTGTGGAAAAGCTATCTACCTGCGGCATCGCGCGCACCGGCGTCGAAGTGAAGATCTTCGACCACGAGGAGCGCGAGCTTGCCGCCGGCGAGGTCGGCGAGATCGTCACGCGCTCCGATTGCGTGATGGCGGGCTACTGGGAAAATCCCGAGGCGACGGCGAGGACGCTGCGCGGCGGATGGCTGCACACCGGCGACCTCGGCAGCCTCGACGCCGAGGGCTTCCTCACCATCCGCGACCGCTCGAAGGACATGATCATCTCGGGCGGCTCCAACATCTATCCGCGTGAGATCGAGGAAGTGCTGCTGCGCCACCCGGCGGTGGCGGAATGCTCGGTGGTCGGGCGCAGGCACCCGGAATGGGGCGAGGAAGTCGTCGCCTTTATCGTCGCCCGCGGCGCGGTGGGAAAAGCCGAGCTCGACGCGCTGTGCCTCGAAAACATCGCGCGCTTCAAGCGTCCGCGGGACTACCGCTTCGTCGAATCGCTGCCGAAGAACAACTACGGCAAGGTGCTGAAGACCGAGCTGCGCAAGCTCGTCTGACTAGCGCTTCTTCGAGTCGTTCTTGTTGTTGTCGTCCAGGACGTAGATCTCGCGCACCACGCCGTCGGGCGACATCTGGACGTTCAGGGTGGCGGGGAGCGTGGCGTACTGGCGCATGTACCAGGTCCACATGTCGCGCTCCATGCGCGGGACGTTGAGGCGCTCGTAGGGCCGGCCGAAGAGCGCGAGCACATCTTCCTGGGTGCTCTGGTTCGGGATCAGTTTCGCGATGTACTCCTCGCTCAGCCGCTGCTCCACCGCGAGCAGCTTGCCGTCGGGCGCGACGCGCGCGACCAGCACCTTGCGGGCAAAGGGCTGCTTGGGATAGTAGAGCCAGGTCTCGCCGTCGGCGCGCACGCGTTGCTCGGCGGGCTGACCAAGCGCCGCCTCGACGTCGGCGCGCGTCGATTGCGCCGGCTGCAGGTCCTTGTACGCGGCGCAGCCGGCCGCGGCGACGACAGCAGCGAGGGCAAGGAGACAGCGCAGGCTCATATAGACTTAGGACTTAGCTGCGGGCTTGGCTGCGGGCCTAGCTGCGGCGCTGGCCGCTACCCTGCTGAAGCATGTAGACCTCGCGCACCACGCCATCGGGCGACATCTGCACCACGAGCTCGACCGGAATGCCGGGGTCGCCGTAGTGGCGCATCCACCAGGTCCAGATGTCGCGCTCCAGGCCTCGATACTGGACCGCCGTATACGGCGGCCCGAGAAGGTCGCGCACCTCCTGGGCCCGGGTGCTGTTGGGGACGATCTTGGCGACGGTCTCGTCGTTCAACCGCTGCTCCAGCGCCACCAGCCGTCCGTCGGAAGCGACGCGCGCGACGTACATCACCCGGCCGTAGGGCTGGCGCGAATAGAAATACCAGGTTTCGGCTCCGACCTGACGCTTGTCGGCCGGCGCGCCCATGACGCGCTCGACATCCGTCGCGCTCGATTGCCCGGACTGAAGGCCGCGGCCGTCGAAGCTCGCGCAGCCCGACGCGCTTGCCAAGGCGGCCGCAGTCACGACGGCGGCGAATGCGATGCAGGTCCTAGAAACCGATTCCAACGCCGACTCCGAAGCCGCTGCCCGGACGCGACTCGTCGATGATATACACCTCGCGCACCACGCCGTCCATGGACATCTGGACGTGAAGCGCCACCGGAATGCCGGGGTCGCCGAAGCGGCGCATGTGCCAGGTCCAGATATCGCGCTCCAGCTTGTCGAAGCGTTGCGCCTGGTAGGGCGGCCCGAAAAGCTCGCGCACCTGCTCGGCGCGGGTGGTGTTCGGGATGATCTTGGCGACGTTCTCGTCGTTCAGGCGCTGCTCGAGCGCGACGAGGCGCCCGTCGGGCGCGATGCGCGCCACGAAGGCCTTGCGGCCGTAGGGCTGTCGCGGGTAGTAGTACCAGGTCTCGCCCCCCGGCCCGGCGCGCTTCTCGGCCGGGGCCCCCATGACTTTCTCGACCTCTTCGGCGTTGGATTGTCCCGGCGTCAGGCTATAGCCGTCGAAGGAGGCGCAGCCGACGAGGAGCAGCGCGGCGACTGCAAGGATTGGAAATGAGGCGCGCATGAGCGTGAATCATATTCCTGCCCGCGCCGGAACCGTCGACCTGCTAACACTTGGATACACTTTCGATACCGGGGCGCAACAACCTACAGCCGTCGCAGCCCTACTGCATCCGTAGGAGCCTATTCGCCCTTGCCGGGTTCCGGCGAAAAGAACTTGTCGTACTTGTCGGGAACGCCCTTCCAGGCGTCGGCGTCGGGCGGCGGCGTGCCCTTGCGGGTGATGTTGGGCCACTTGCCCGCGAAGTCGGCGTTCAGCTTGAGCCACTTTTCCGCCTTGCCGTCGGAGTCCGGCAGGATCGCCGCCGGCGGGCATTCGGGCTCGCACACGCCGCAGTCGATGCACTCGTCGGGGTGGATCACCAGCATGTTGTCGCCTTCGTAGAAGCAGTCGACCGGACACACTTCCACGCAGTCCATGTGCTTGCACTTGATGCAGTCTTCGGTGACGACGTAGGTCATGGGCGAATTATAGGACTGCCGGCGACAACCCACGTCAACACGCCGCGACAGCGGGTCGCGACGACTGCCCACGGCGGCGGTTGGCCAGCTGGGAAAGCGCGTAGCGAAGCCGCTACAACGCTCGCGCGTTTCGGCGACGACATAGAACGAGCTACGTGGAATATTTCCGTTGCGGCGCCAAACACGCACGCTCAAGATACTCTTGGAGGTTCCTGATCCGCCGATGATTCGCCGCTTCCTTCCGCTCGCACCCGTGCTCGTGATTCTCGGCGCGCTGGTGCTGATCGCGTCCTCGGGCGCGGAGATCGCGCTCGGGATGCGCGGCGTGCTCGCGGGAATGCCCTGGCCGCCCAGCGTGCTGCTCGATGCGCTCGTGGCCGGCTCCGCGCTGCTGCTCTGCATAGCGGTGCTGATCACGCGCCGCTCGATGCTGCGCACCGCGAGCGTCGAGCGGGCGCTGCGCGAAAGCGAAGAGCGGCTGCGCCTGGTCGCCAACAGCGTGCCGGCGCTCATCTCTTACCTCGACCGCGAGAGCCGCTTCCGCTTCAGCAACCGCACCTACGACGACTGGTTCGGCATCCCGCAGGAGCGCATGCACGGGCGCACGGTTGCAGAGGTATTCGGCGAGGAAATCCACGCGCGCATGAAGCCGCACATCGAGCGCGTGCTCTCGGGCGAGGAGGTGGAATTCGAGTTCAGCACGGAGCGAAACGCGGCCGAGGGCGCCCGGCAGCGAACGCTGCAGGTGGCCTGCGTACCGCACCTCGCGCCCGAGGGCGCGGTGCTGGGCTTCTACATGCTCGGCAACGACGTCACCGCGCTCAAGCGCGCGCAGGAGGACCTGCGCTTCGCCGCGATCCAGCTGCAGCACGACGCCCGGCGCCTCGAGTTCCTGGCGCATCACGACACCCTGACCGGGCTGCCGAACCGCGCGATGTTCCAGGAGCGCGCGCGCGAGGCCGTGGCGCACGCGCGGCGCCACGACAAGACCGCAGCGGTGCTGTTCATCGACCTCGACAATTTCAAGCAGGTGAACGACGGCCTGGGCCACGACGTGGGCGACGGCCTGCTGAAGGTGATCGCCTCGCGCCTGCGCGCCTGCGTGCGCGGAGACGACTTCATCGCCCGCATCGGCGGCGACGAGTTCTGCGTCCTGCTGCAGGAGATCGCCGAGCCGCGCGAGGCCGCCGCCGTGGCGCAAAAGCTGGTCTACGAGCTTTCCAA
Organism: Burkholderiales bacterium; assembly: GCA_045810245.1. Lineage (GTDB taxonomy): Bacteria > Pseudomonadota > Gammaproteobacteria > Burkholderiales > SG8-39 > SCGC-AG-212-J23. The sequence continues at coordinate 4,609 of JBJMWH010000559.1, forward strand.
GGCCTACCGCATCGGCGAGCACGCGGTTTCCTCCGGCGCGAGCATCGGCATCGCCTGCGTGCCGCAGGACGGCCACGACGTGGCGACGCTGCTGCGCCTGGCCGACGTGGCGATGTACCGCGCCAAGGAGGCGGGCCGCAACGGCTACCAGTTCTTCTCGGTGGTGCTCAACCAGGACGCCGCGGCCGCCGCCGCGCTCGCCGAGGAGCTGAAGCTCGGCATCGGCCGCGGGGAGCTGTTCCTCGTGTACCAGCCCCGCATCGACATCGCCACGCGCCAGGTGGTCGGCGCCGAGGCGCTGCTGCGCTGGCGCCATCCGCGCTACGGCGTGCTCGCGCCGGAGGCGTTCCTGCCGCTCGCCGACGATACCGGGCTGCTGGTGCCGATCGGTGCCTGGGTGCTGCGCGAGGCCTGCATGCAGGGCCGGCGCTGGCTGGAAGCCGGCATCAAGCCGCTCAGCGTGGTGGTGAACATCACGGCGCGGCAGCTGCGCCACGGCTCCCTCGCCGAGGAGGTGCGCAAGGCGCTCGAGACGAGCGCGCTGCCGCCCGAGTCGCTGCTGATCGAGGTGCCCGAGACGCTGCTGCGCCAGATGCCCGAGCAGCTCGAGGAGAACTTCGCCGGGGTGGCCGCGACCGGCGCGCGCCTTGGGGTCGATGACTTCGGCACCGGCTATGCGTCGCTTCCCATGCTGCAGCACGTGCGCGCGAGCGCCGTGTGCATCGACCGCAAGCTCGTCGCCGGCCTGCCGGTCGACTCCGAGCGCGCCGGTCTCGCCAAGGCGCTCATCACCCTCGCGCGCGGACTCAACTTCGACGTCGTCGCCAAGGGCGTGGAGACCCACGCCCAGCGCGACTTCCTCGCCGAAGCCGGCTGCCGCGTGTTCCAGGGTGATCTCTTCGCCTCGCCCGCGCCGGCGAGCGAGGTCGAGCCGCTCCTGCGCGCACGCCGGACAGCCTAGCCAACCGATTTTGCGTTAACGTTGCCCGATGGTCACCCATCGGGGAGGCATTGCGGGCGCGTGCGCTTCGAGCGATTCAATCTGGTGTCAGGTGACGATCCCGCGCTCGCATCCCGACGGCTACAGCGTCAACGCGCGCTGCCTCGACGAGGGAACCGTCGAAGGGCTGGTGATCACACGCTCCGACGGCAAGAACTGGGAAAAGACCTACGCGTCGGCGCGGCACGAACCGCTCGAATAGCTGCTCGAAATGGTCGTCTTCATCAACGGCTCGTTTGGAATCGGTAAGACGACGGTCGCCCGTTTGCTCGCCGCTCAGTTGCCGGGGAGTCTGATCTTCGACCTCGAGCCTTTGGGCCTTGTCCTCATGCACGCC
>JBJMWH010000560.1:0-3040 GCA_045810245.1 Burkholderiales bacterium
CTTGCGGCCGTTGATCACCCAATGCTCGCCCTCGAGCACCGCCCGGGTGTGCATCGCCGCCTCCGGGACGTTGTAGGGGAGCCAGCGGTCGGACGCGCCGCGCGGCTCGGTGAGGCAGTGGGCGAGGAGGAAGCCCGGATCGCCGGTCAGTCTCGAAAACCATTTTTCCTGAAGGTGCCGCGGCGCCAGGTTTCGCAGCAGGACCGACACCTTCCAGTTCTGCACCAGCTTGTCGGCGAGCCCCGAGTCGCCGCGCGCGATCTCCTCGGCGACCACGGCGAAGCTTTGCACCTCGGTCGCCGGATCGAGCTGCACGCCGCCGAACTCCTCGGGTACGCCGAGCGTGCGGATGCCGATGCGCTCGGCCTCGCGCAGCAGCTCGGCGGGGAGGCGCGCCGCCGGGTCCATCAGCCATTCGCGCTGCCAGTTGCTCCGGATGAAAGGGGTGACGAAGTCGTCGACGAAGGCGCGGCAGCTCGCGCGCATCAGCTTCTGCTCTTCAGACAGCCCGCGCTCGCTCATTTCCATCGTTCGGTTCCCTTACTGCGCATGGATGCCGGCCTGCTTCAGGAGTGCGGGCCACCTCTGCGCTTCGCTTTGGACGAAGGCTGCGGTTTCCTCGGGTGACATCGAGATCTCGCGCCAGCCTCCGCCCTGCAGGCGCTGGCGCGTGTCGGGCAGATCGATCACCTTCAGGGTCGCTGCCCGCAGGCGCTCCACTACGGCCTTGGGCGTCTTCGCCGGCGCGAAGAGGCCCATCCAGCTGTCGAGCACCAGGCCCTCCACGCCCGCTTCGCGCCCGGTGGGCACCTGCGGCAACAGAGGGTCGCGCGCCGGCCCCGAAGTGACGATCGGCTTTACGCGGCCATCGGCGATGAATGGCCGGGCGGTCGTGGTGTTGTCGAAGAAGAGATCGACCCGCCCGGCCAGCAGATCGACATAAGCCGGCTGCGCGCCTTTGTAGGCGACTTCGAGCAGATCAACCCCGGCGAGCCGCTTGAGCAGGACGGCGCTGATGTGCTGGCCGGTGCCGATGCCGGAGGTCGCGATCGTCAGCCTGCCCGGATGGGCGCGCGCGAAGTCGAGCACCTCGCCCAGAGTGGATTGCGCGAGGTCCTTGCGCGAGACCAGGACATAGGTGAAGGCGCCGACGAGCGCCACGGGCGTGAAATCCGCGACCGGATCGTAGCGCGGATCCTTGTGCAGGCCGAGGTTGAAAGCCATGTTGGCGAGCCCGCCCATGAGCAGGGTGTAGCCGTCGGGCGTCGAACTCGCTGCGGCCTGCGTTCCCACGAGCGTGCCTGCGCCCACGCGGTTCTCCACGATGAACGGCTGCCCGAGCTCCGCGCCGAGCTTGTCGCCGAGCAGCCGCCCGGCGAAATCGTAGCCGCCGCCGGGCGCGCTCGGCACGATGATGCGGACGGGCTTCGCCGGGTAGGCCTGGGCGAAGGCACTGCATGCCGCGAGCAGGCTCGCCGCCAAGAGGCACGTTGCGAAGAGAGACGCTGCGAGCACGCGCATCGATGGACTCCTCCGTCCGGTACCATAGCGCGCTGATGCGCTATCTGGAAGATTTCGCCGTCGGGCAGAAATTCGGCTCCGCGACGCTGCGGGTCGAGGAAGAGCGGATCAAGCGCTTCGCCGCCGAGTTCGACCCCCAGCCGTTTCACCTGGACGAGGCCGCAGCGCGCGCCACGCTCTTTGGCGGGCTGGCGGCGAGCGGCTGGCACACCGCCGCGATGACCATGCGGCTCCTGGTCGAAAGCGAACTCAAGCCCGCGGGCGGGATCGTCGGCGCGGGGTTCGACGAGTTCCGCTGGCCGCGGCCGGTGCGCCCGGGCGACGAGCTGCGCATCGAGGCCGAGGTCCTCGAGGTGCGGCCGTCGAAGTCGCGCCCCGAGCAAGGCATGGTGAAGCTGCGCACCACGACGCTCAACCAGAGAAACGAGCCGGTGCAGATCTCGGTCGGAAATCTGGTGGTACCGCGGCGCCGAAACGGGGCAAATGAGCGCAAATGAGGCAGCTCACCGTCACGCCGGTCGACGGCTCGGTCTACGCGGAGCGCGAACTCGCCGACGCCCAAACCATCGCAAACGCGCTCGAGGCGGCGCTCCGCGCACAAGCCGGCTGGAGGCGCGTGCCGATCGCCGAGCGCGCCGCGATCGTGCGCCGCATGGTCGAATGGTGCGTCGTGCGCGCCGCAGAGCTCGGCGCGGAGCTCGCCTGGCAGATGGGCCGGCCTCGTGCGCAGGGCCCGAACGAAATCCGCCGCGGATTCCAGGAGCGCGCGCTGTATCTGTGCAGCATCGCCGAGGAAGCGCTTGCCGACCTGAAGGTGCAGAAGAAAGAGGGCTTCGAGCGCTTCATTCGCCGCGAGCCGCACGGCGTGGTGCTGGTGGTCGCGCCATGGAACTATCCGTGGCTTACGTCGGTGAACGCCATCGTTCCGGCGCTGCTCGCCGGCAACAGCGTGATCCTCAAGATGGCGGCGCAGACGCCGCTCGTCGCGGAGCGCTATGCACAAGCTTTCGAGGCGGCCGGCCTGCCGCAAGGCGTGTTTCAGTTCCTGCACATGGACCACGCGAGCACCGCGCGGGTGATCAGTGATGCGCGCATCGGCTATGTCGCGTTTACCGGCTCGGTGCCGGGTGGGCACGCAGTTCAGCGCGCCGCAGCCGGGCGGTTCGTGGGTACCGGCCTCGAGCTTGGCGGCAAGGACCCCGCGTATGTGCGCCCGGACGCGCCGCTCGCCGCGACAGTCGAGAACCTCGTAGACGGCAGCTACTTCAATTCCGGCCAGTCGTGCTGCGCAGTCGAACGCATCTACGTGCACCGCTCTGTCTTCCAGCCGTTCGTCGACGCCTTCGTGGATCTTGCAAAGGGCTACCGCCTCGGCAATCCGCTCGAGTCCGAGACCAACCTCGGTCCGGTGGTGCGCGCCGCCGCGGCCGACGCCGTGCGCGCTCAGGTCGCCGATGCCGTCCACCTGGGAGCGAGACGGCTTTTGAACCTCAAAGACGAGGAAGGCACGCCCTATCTG
>JBJMWH010000561.1:0-10399 GCA_045810245.1 Burkholderiales bacterium
GCAAGGGGTGGGCGCGGCGCTGACGGTCCTTTGGGACATCCGCTTCTCGCTCCTCACCGCCGTCCTCGCGGGTCTAGGCCGGGCCTCGGCCGAGGTCGGCGCGGTGATGATCGTCGGCGGCAACATCGACGGCGTCACGCGCGTAATGACCACGACGATCGCGCTCGAGACTTCCAAGGGCGATCTGCCGCTGGCGCTTGGACTGGGCATCATCCTGATCTCGATCGTGCTCGCGCTCAACGCCGCCGCCTACCTCGTGAAGGAGGCGGCGCAGCGCCGCTACGGATGATCCTGCCCCTCAGGCTGGAGGCCGTCGCGTATCACGGCATCATCGAGCCGCTCTCGCTCGAGCTCGGCGCCGGACCAAGCACCATCATCCTCGGCGCCAATGGCGCGGGCAAGAGCGTGCTCATGCGCCTGATGCACGGCTTGCTCGTTCCGAGCGAGGGGAAGATCTCTTGGAGCGGCGAAAATCCGCGGCGCCATCAGGCGATGGTGTTCCAGCGCCCGGTGATGCTGCGCCGATCCGCGCTCGCCAACGTCGTCTACGCATTGAAGATCGCCGGCGGGACCGACGCCCGGCGCGCCGCCATGGCCGCGCTCGAAGAAGTGGGCCTCGCGCACCTGGCGCACCGCTCGGCCCGCGTGCTCTCTGGCGGTGAACAACAGCGCCTCGCGCTGGCGCGCGCCTGGGCGCTCCATCCCGAGGTCCTTTTTCTCGACGAACCCACCGCGAGCCTCGATCCCAGCGCCACGCGCGAGATCGAGGCGCTGATCCGCGCTTTCGACGCCGCTGGAACCAAGGTAGTCATGGCGACTCATAACCTTGGACAAGCTCGGCGCCTCGGCGACGAGGTGCTGTTCATTCACCAGGGGCGGCTCGTCGAGCGGGCTGCGGTGGATCAGTTTTTCTCAAAACCGGCTTCCGCCGAGGCCGCTGCTTTCATCAAAGGAGAACTACCGTGGGTTTGACCCGTCCGCTTCTTGCTGCATGGCTATGCCTGTCGGTCACGGCGCAGGCGCAGCAGAAATTCATCACCGTCGCTTCCACGACTTCGACGGAGCAGAGCGGTCTGTTCAAGCACCTGCTGCCGGTCTTCGAGAAGAAGACCGGCATCCAGGTGCGCGTGGTGGCGCTGGGCACCGGCCAGGCGATCGACCTGGGCAAACGCGGCGATGCCGATGTCGCCTTGGTCCACGACAAGGACGCTGAAGAACAGGCCGTCGCCGAAGGAAGCTTCGTCGAGCGGCGCGAGGTGATGTACAACGACTTCGTGGTGGTCGGACCGAAGTCAGATCCCGCGAAGGCGAAGGGCCGCGACGTGGTCGCCGCCCTGAAGAAGATCGCCCAGGCGAAGGCGCCCTTCGCGTCGCGCGGCGACAAGAGCGGGACCCATTCGGCCGAGCTGCGGCTGTGGCAGGAGGCGGGTATCGACCCGCAGCAGGGCAAGGGCTCGTGGTATCGCGAAACTGGCTCGGGCATGGGGCCGACGCTCAACACCGCCTCGGGAATGGACGCCTACGCGCTGGCCGACCGCGGTACGTGGCTCGCCTTCAAGAACCGCGGCGATCTCGCGATCCTGGTCGAAGGCGACAAGCGCCTTTTCAACCAGTATGGCGTGATGCTCGTCAATCCCGACAAGCATCCCAGCGTCAAGCAGGCCGAGGGCATGGCGTTCATCAACTGGTTGACCTCGTCCGAAGGCCAGAAGTCCATCGCCGGTTACAAGATCAACGGCGAACAGCTCTTCTTTCCGGACGCAGCGAAAGCCTTTGAAGTCAACGTGGGTAAGAAATAGGCTTTCTTGCGGTAATGTTGGCGCTTGGTTCTTCGACCATTGGACGGAGCGTCAGATGAGCAGCTACTACGAATCGGCGGACCTGAAGAAGTTCGGCGAAATCGGCCGGCACGCGAAAGCGCTCGCCGACGATTTCTTCAGGTATTACGGCAACGTCACCGGGACCGACGGCGCGCTGACCAAGCGCGAAAAGGCGCTCATCGCGCTCGCGGTGTCCCATGCGCAGAAATGTCCGTACTGCATCGACGCCTACACCACCCAGTGCCTGGAGAACGGCGCCAACCCGGATCAGATGATGGAGGCGGTGCACGTGGCGGCGGTGATGCAGGCCGGGATCACGCTCGTGCACTCGGTGCAGATGGAAAATCACCTGAACAAGCTGGTGCTTTGAGCGCAGTGATCCGCATGAAGGCGATGCCGGCGTCCGCCCCGCCGCGGCGGGATTTCGACGCGCTCCTGCGCGGCCGCGGCATGGAGTTGCCGCCGCTCGCCATCGACACGCTGCAGGTGAACATCACCAAGCTGTGCAACCAGCAGTGCCGCCACTGCCATGTCGACGCCTCGCCGGCGCGCCGCGAGATGATGTCGGCCGAGGCCATCGCGAAGTGCCTGGAGATTCTGGAGCGCAATCCGCGCATCGGCACGCTCGACATCACGGGGGGCGCGCCCGAGCTGCACCCCGGATTCGACGGCTTCGTCGAGCAGGCCAGCGCGCTCGGCAAGCACGTCATGGTGCGCCATAACCTCACGGTGCAGCTCGACGGCCATCCGCAGACGGGCGAGAGCAAGGAGCACCTGCCCGAGTTCTTCGCGCGCCATCGCGTCGAGGTCGTCTCCTCGCTGCCCTACTACCAGCCATACTTCACCGACGCCCAACGCGGGGCCGGCGTGTTCGGCAAGAGCATCGAAGCGATGCGGCGTCTGAATGCGGTGGGCTACGGCGCCGAGCGCAGCGGCCTCACGCTCGATCTGGTCTACAACCCCGTCGGACCGTACCTGCCGGCGCCGCAGGCGGCGCTCGAAGCCGACTACAAGCGAGAGCTGAAGGTGAAGTTCGGCCTTTCGTTCAACCGGCTCTACACCATCACCAACATGCCGATCAACCGCTTCCGGCTGCACCTCGAAAAGACCGGTCAGCTCGAGGCCTACCTCGACAAGCTCGCCGCGGCGTTCAACCCCGCCGCGGCCGAGGGCATCATGTGCCGCAGCCTGCTCAGCGTCGGCTACGACGGGCGCATCTACGATTGCGACTTCAACCAGATGCTCGAGCTCTCGGCACAGAGCCGCGGCGGCCAACCCCTCAGCATCTTCAATTTCGACTTCGACGCCGCCCTTGGGCGCCGCATCGCATTCGGCGAGCACTGCCTGGGCTGTACCGCCGGGGCCGGCAGCTCGTGCGGCGGCGCAACGGCTTAAAATCCGGTAGTGAAGATCTTCGGCTTTGCCGGTTGGTCGGGCAGCGGCAAGACCACGCTCATCGAGAAGCTGATCCCGCGCTTCGTCGGCGCAGGCCTGCGCGTGTCGCTCATCAAGCACGCCCACCACACGTTCGACATCGACCAGCCAGGCAAGGACTCATATCGCCATCGCCACGCCGGCGCCTCGGAGGTCCTCGTCACTTCGTCGCGGCGCTGGGTGCTGATGCACGAACTTCGCGGCGCCCACGAGCCGCCCTTCGAGGAGCAGGTGAAGCGCCTGTCGCCGTGCGACCTCGTCATCGTCGAAGGATTCAAGTTCGCTCCGATCCCGAAGCTCGAGGTATGGCGCGCCGCGACCGGGGAAGGCCTGCTGCATCCGAACGACCCGCATATCGTTGCGGTGGCGAGCGACGCCCCGGTGAGAACGAAGCTTCCGGTGCTCGACCTGAACGACGACGCCGCCATCGCAGAATTCGTCAGCTCGCACCTCAAGCTGCATGAATAAGGGCCTCCTTTCGGTCGACGAAGCGCTGGCGCAGCTCCTTGCCGGGGCGACGCCGGTTTCGCAGATCGAGGACGTGGCCGCGCTCGAGGCGAGCGGCCGCATCCTCGCGCGCGCGCAGCGCTCCACCATGGACGTGCCGCCGATGGACAACAGTGCCATGGATGGCTACGCCGTTCGCACTGCAGATCTGGACGGAAATAAGAAACTGCGCGTGAGCCAGAAAATCATGGCGGGCTCGGTCGGCAACCCGCTTGCGCCGGGCACCGCGGCGCGTATCTTCACCGGTGCGCCGATGCCGCCGGGCGCCGATGCGGTGGTGATCCAGGAAGAAGCGCAGGTCGAAGGCCAGTTCGTGTCGCTGACAAAGAAGGCGAGCCCCGGCCAGTGGGTCCGCTACGTTGGCAGCGACATCCGCAGGGATTCCGAGATCCTCCCCGCGCGAAAGCGCCTGCTGCCGCAGGATACGGGGCTTGCGGCATCGGTCGGGATCAAGACGCTGCAGGTTTTCAGAAGGGTCCGCCTGGGTCTTTTCTTTACCGGCGACGAGCTCGTCATGCCGGGCGAGCCGCTTGCGCCCGGGCGCATCTACAACTCCAACCGCTTCACCCTGCGCGGCCTCGCCCACGCGTTCGACTGCGAAGTACGCGACTACGGCATCGTTCCCGACAGCCTCGAGGCGACGCGCGAGGTGCTGCGCCGCGCCGCGCAGGAATGCGACCTCATCGTCACCTCCGGCGGTGTGTCGGTGGGCGATGCCGACTATGTCAAGCCGGCGGTCGAGGCCGAGGGCCGTCTTCTCATGTGGCGCATCGCAATGAAGCCGGGCCGGCCGCTCGCGTTCGGCCGGATTGGCGGCGCCGCCTTCATCGGCCTGCCGGGCAACCCGGTCTCGAGCTTCGTCACCTTCCTCATCTTTGTGCGCCCGTTTCTCCTGCGCACGCAGGGCCTGCAGGAGGTGGAGCCTAAGGCCATCGCTGCGCGTGCCGACTTCGACTGGCCCGAGCCCGATGCCCGGCAGGAGTTCCTGCGCGCGAAATGGAACGCGCGGGGCGGTCTCGACCTGTACCCGACGCAGGATTCGGCGGTGCTGACTTCGACCGCGTGGGCCGACGGCCTGATCGATAACCCGGCTGCGCATGCGATCCGAAGGGGCGAGACGGTGCGCTTCCTGCCCTACCTGGCGCTTTTCTCGTGAGAGTAAAGCTTCTCTTCTTTGCGTCGCTGCGCGAGCAGCTCGGCACTTCCGGTGAGGAGGTCGATCTTCCCTTGGAGGTGACGACGGTTGCGGCATTGCGCGAGCACCTGGTGCAGCGCGGCGGCGCCTACGGCAAGGCGTTCGGCGGGAAGGCGCTCGTGCGCACGGCCGTGAACCAGGACATGGTGCAGCCTTCGGCCCGCATCAACGCGGGCGACGAGATCGCATTCTTTCCCCCGGTGACCGGCGGATGAGGATCTCGGTCCAACGGGAGGATTTCGACGCCGGCGCGGAGATCCGCAGGCTAGCCGGGGACGCAAGCGTCGGCGCGATCGCGAGCTTCGTCGGGCTGGTGCGCGACGTGCCGATGACGCTCGAGCACTACGCCGGGATGACCGAGCGCGAGATCACCAAGATCGCGCACGAGGCGCGGAAGCGCTGGAGCGTGATCGATGTCACGGTGATTCATCGCTTCGGCGAGCTCCGGCCCGCCGAGCAGATCGTGCTGGTGGTGGTTGCAGCCGCCCATCGCGGCGAGTCGTTCGCCGCCTGCGAGTTCATCATGGACTACCTCAAGACCCGCGCGCCCTTCTGGAAGAAGGAGCACCGCGCGGGCGCCGAAGAGTGGGTGGAAGCCAAGGCCTCGGACGACGCCGCGGCCGAGCGCTGGACAGCCAAAGAGGAGTAGACTCGCCGCCCGTGCTATCGCGCTTCAATCGATTTCGCCCCGTGCTGCTCGCGGGGGCGCTGTGGCTCGCGTTCTCGAGCGCGACTCGCATCGCGCTCGCGCTGCGGCCGGACGTCGCCCAGATAGGCGGGCTGGGCGACTGGGCGCGCGTATTTGGCTATGGCCTCGCCTTTGACCTCGTCGCGGCGCTCTACGTGCTCACGCCGGCGGTCCTGTGGCTTGCGCTGATGCCGCAGCGGCTCGCCCGCACCGCGCTGCATCGCGCGCTCAGCTGGCTCCTCTTCAGCGCCACGGTGTGCGGCTTCCTGGTGCTTGCGGTCTCCGAGTGGCTGTTCTGGGACGAGTTCGGCGGCCGGTTCAACTTCATCGCCGTCGACTATCTGCTCTACACGCACGAGGTGGTGGCCAACGTGTGGCAGAGCTATCCGATCGGCAAGGTGCTGGTCGCGCTCGCCGCGCTCGCCGCGGTCGTAGGCATCCTCCTGCGGCGCGCGCTGTGGCATGCCGCGGCTGCGCCGCTCGCCTGGCGCAGCGCGCTGGTCTTCCTGCTCACCTGGAGTGCTTGCGTCGGCGCGACGCTGCGCTGGATCGACACCGACATGAAGAACTTCTCGGCGCGCGACGCGGCGAACGACCTCGCGGGCAATGGCCTGTACGAGTTCTTTGCCGCGAACTATCGCAACGAGCTGAGCTACGAGCGCCATTACGCCGTGCTGCCCGCGGGCGAGGATCTCGCCCTGGTGCGCGCCGCGTTGGGCGTCGAGGGCGCCGCGGGGGTCGAACGGCACGTCGCGCCGCCGCGGCCTGAGCGGCGACTGAACGTCGTGCTGGTGAGCGTCGAGAGCCTCGGCGGCGAGTTCCTCGGCGCCTACGACGACCCGCGCGGCTTGACGCCCAACCTCGACCGCCTTGCGCGCGAGAGCCTCTGGTTCTCGGCGGTGTACGCGACCGGCAACCGCACCGTGCGCGGGCTCGAGGCGCTCTCCCTCGCGCTGCCGCCGACGCCGGGCCAGTCGATCGTGCGCCGGCCGGGGAACGACATGCTGTTCTCGGCCGGCAGCGTGTTCGAGGACAAGGGCTACGGGGTGCTGTTCGCCTACGGCGGCTACGGCTACTTCGACAACATGAACGCCTTTTTCGACGCCAACGACTACCGCGTGGTCGACCGCCGCGCGATTCCCTCGGCGCGCATCGAGTTCGAGAACGTCTGGGGCGTCGCCGACGAGCACCTATTCGACCAGGTGCTCGAGGAGATCGACCGCGAGCACGCGGGCGGACGGCCGGTGTTCGCGCACGTGATGACGACGAGCAACCACCGCCCCTATACGTATCCCCCGGGACGCATCGACATTCCTTCCGGCACGGGGCGCGAGGGCGCCGTCAAGTACAGCGACTATGCGATCGGGCGCTTTCTCGAGCGTGCGCGGCTGCGTCCGTGGTTCGACGATACGCTGTTCGTGATTACCGCAGACCACGGCGCCAGCGCGCGCGGCACGATGCGCATTCCGGTCGACAAATACCTGATCCCGCTTTTCATCTATTCGCCCAAGCATGTCGCGGCGAGGCGCGTCGAGCGGCTGATGTCGCAGATCGACATCGCGCCGACGGTCCTCGGCCTGCTCGACTTCGACTATTACAGCAAGTTCTTCGGCCGCGACGTGCTCGCTTCACCGGCGCAGTCCGACCGCGCCTTCGTCGCCAACTACCAGTCGCTCGGCTACCTGCGCGCAGACCGGCTGGTGCTGCTCTCGCCCAAGCATAAGGCCGAGGTGTTTCGAACCGACTCGCGCTGGAATCCGCTCGAGCCGGTCAGCGACCCGGCCGCGCTGCGCGAGGCCATCGCGTTCTACTCCGCGGCTTCGTTCGTCTTCCACAATGGCCTCTACCGGGACGAGGAGCAGACGCCCCCCGAGCAACGCGCGGCGCTGGCCCGCGTGCGCTAAGGCGCGTCTCGTGCCGGGTACGCTAAGTCACGGCTTGTGACACGGCTCGCCTGAGCTCGTCAAGGTCGCGCTCCGCCAACGTTTCCCTGTCGAGCAGCTTGAGCGCCCAGCGCTCGAGCAGCGCGCGCTCGCGGCGCAGGATCGAGATCGCCTTTTCGTAGGTGCCATCGATGATCTGGCGCACGGCGACGTCGATCTCGCGAGCGGTCGCTTCGCTGTATTCGCGATGACCGCTCGGCAGCGGGCCGCCGAGGAAGGGCGGGCGCTCCTCCTCGTACGCCACGTGGCCGAGCGACTTCACCATGCCGTAGCGCATCACCATGCTGCGCGCGATCTCGGTCACCTTGGCGAGGTCGTTCGCCGCGCCGGTCGAGAGGTGGTCGAACATCACTTCCTCGGCGGCCCGGCCGCCGAGGAGGACCGCCATCTTGTTCTCCAGCTCGGCGCGCGTCATGAGGAAGCGGTCCTCGGTGGGTCGCTGCAGGGTGTAGCCGAGCGCGGCGACGCCGCGCGGGATGATCGAGATCTTCTGCACCGGGTCGGTCCCCGGGAGTGCCATCGCGACCAGGGCGTGGCCGAGCTCGTGGTGGGCAACCACGCGCCGTTCCTGCTCGTTCAGCACCCGGTTCTTTTTCTCCAGGCCGGCGATCATGCGCTCGATCGCCTCGGCGAAATCGGCTCCGCTCACCGCTTCGGCGCCGCGGCGGGTCGCGAGGAGCGCGGCCTCGTTCACGAGGTTCGCCAGGTCCGCCCCCGAGAACCCGGGCGTCGAGGCCGCGATCTTGTCCAGCTCGACGTCGGCGCCGAGCTTGACCTTGCGCGAGTGCACTTGGAGGATCTGCAGCCGCCCCGGCTTGTCGGGCCGGTCGACCAGCACGACGCGGTCGAAGCGCCCCGCGCGCAGCAGCGCAGGGTCCAGGATCTCGGGTCGGTTGGTGGCCGCGAGCAGCACCAGGCCGGTGCTCGGGTCGAAGCCGTCGAGCTCGACCAGGAGCTGGTTCAGCGTCTGTTCGCGCTCGTCGTGGCCGCCGATGCCGCCGGCGCCGCGGGCGCGGCCGAGCGCGTCGAGCTCGTCGATGAAGATGATGGCGGGCGCCTTTTGCCGCGCCTGCTCGAAGAGGTCGCGCACGCGCGCCGCGCCGACGCCGACGAACATCTCCACGAACTCGGCGCCCGAAATGGAGAAGAACGCGACGCCCGCCTCGCCCGCGACCGCGCGTGCGAGCAGCGTCTTGCCGGTGCCCGGCGGGCCGACGAGCAGCACGCCCTTGGGCACGCGCGCTCCCAGGCGCCCGTATTTCTTCGGGTCCTTGAGGAAGTCGACGACCTCCTGCAGCTCGGCCTTCGCCTCCTCGACGCCCGCCACGTCCTTGAAGCTGACGCCGGTCTTGTTCTCCACGTAGATGCGCGCGCGGCTCTTGCCGATCGCCATGAAGCCGCCGAGCCCGCCGCCCGCCTGGTTGCTCATGCGCCGCACCAGCAGGAACCAGATGCCGAAGAAGACGAGCGCTGGAACGATCCACGACAGCAGGTCGCGAAAGAACGTGCTTTCCTGGACGCGCGTGTATTTCACGCCGTACTTGCTCAGGCGCTCCGCGACCTCGGGCGGGACCAGGTTCGCCACCACGATCGACTTGCCCTTCTCGGGGGACTTGAGCTTGCCGGTGATGTGCTGGTCCGAGACGGTCACTTCGGCGATCTTGTCCTGGGCCAGGAGTTGCTCGAACTCGCTGTAGGGCACCACCTCGACGGTCTGGACGCGCTGCCACCACTGCTGCACGAGCACCATCGCGAGCAGCGCGAAAATCAAATATCCGAGGTTGAACTGCGTTTTTCGTTCCATCGCCATGAGGTGGGGGCGCAGCGGGAGTTGGACAACCAGGGCTATTTTCGCCTTGAATGTGCCCTGCGTGGCCCCCATCTGCGTGACAGGCGAAACGGAATAGCCAACCGGAACAAAGCGATGCGATTCGACAAATTCACCACCAAGCTGCAGGAGGCGCTCTCCGAGGCCCAGAGCCTCGCTTTAGGTCGCGATCAGCAGTACATCGAGCCCGAGCACCTGCTGCTCGCGCTCCTGGGCCAGGAAGGCGGCGGGGTCGGCGGCCTCATCGCCAAGGCGAGCGGCAATACCTCGCTTCTCAGGAAAAACCTGTCTCAAGTGGTTCAAACGCTGCCGAAGGTCGAGGGCACGCCTGGCGAGGTGATGCTCTCGCGCGATCTGACGCAGCTCCTCAACGTCGCTGACAAGGAAGCGCAGAAGCGCGGCGATCAGTACATCGCCTCGGAGCTCTTCCTCCTCGCGGCAGTCTCGGACAAGGGCCGCACCGGCGCCCTGCTGAAGGATGCCGGGCTCACCCGCAAGGCGCTCGAGAAGGCGATCGAGGAAGTCAGAGGAGGGGAATCCGTGAGCGGCCAGGCCGACGAATCGCAGCGAGGGGCGCTGGCGAAATACACACTGGATCTGACCGAGAGAGCGCGGCAGGGAAAACTCGACCCGGTGATCGGCCGCGACGAAGAGATCCGCCGCTGCATCCAGATCCTGCAGCGGCGCACCAAGAACAACCCGGTTCTGATCGGCGAGCCCGGCGTGGGCAAGACCGCCATCGTCGAGGGCCTCGCCCAGCGCATCATCAACGGCGAGGTGCCGGAGTCGCTCAAGAACAAGCGCCTGCTGGTCCTCGACCTCGCTGCGCTCCTCGCCGGCGCCAAGTACCGCGGCGAGTTCGAGGAGCGCCTCAAGACGGTGCTGAAGGACCTCGCCAAGGACGAGGGCAGCACCATCATCTTCATTGACGAGATCCATACGCTCGTCGGCGTCGGCAAGGCCGAGGGGGCGATCGACGCCGGC
>JBJMWH010000562.1:0-3283 GCA_045810245.1 Burkholderiales bacterium
CTGCACCTCGCGTTCCCCAATGCGGTGGTCTACCTGCACCCTGAGGACGCCAAGGTGCTCGGCGTGCGCCGCGGCGACGAGGTCGAGATCGTGTCGCGCCGCGGCAGCATGAGCACGCGCGTCGAGACGCGCGGGCGCAACAAGCCGCCGAAGGGCGTGGTGTTCGTGCCGTGGTTCGACGCGAGCCAGCTCGTCAACAAGGTGACGCTCGATGCGACCGACCCGATCTCGCTGCAGACCGACTTCAAGAAGTGCGCGTGCAAGGTCGTGAAGGTATGAAACGGCTTTCGCTTCTGTTCCTTATCCCGTTTTTCTTCTGGGGAAACGCTTTTTCTCAGCACGACCCGCTGCGCGGACCGGCGCGGGTCGACGAGGTCGGCAAGGCGGCGCCGATGGTCAACGCCGAGAACAACGACAAGAAGCGCGTGCGCTCCTACGCGATGCAGCCGCCGACCATCCCGCACAAGACCGACAACTACCAGGTCGACCGCTTCGCCAACAAGTGCATCACCTGCCACGCGCGCACCCGCGTCGGTGAGACGCAGGCGACGCCGATCAGCATCACGCACTACACCGACCGCGACGGCAACTTCCTCGCCGACGTGTCGCCGCGGCGCTATTTCTGCGAGCAGTGCCATGTGGTGCAGATGCAGACCGAGCCGCCGGTGAAGAACCGCTTCCAGGACGTCGACGCCCTCATCAGGAAGCAGCAGAAGAAGTAGCCGATGCGCGACCTCGTCCGGCGCTACTGGCGCACGCTCACCAGCCCGAGCGCCTACTACAGCCTCGGCTTCCTCACCATCGGCGGCTTCATCGGCGGGATCGTTTTCTGGGGCGCGTTCAATACCGCGATGGAGTTCACCAACACCGAGCGCTTCTGCATCGGCTGCCACGTGATGCGCGACAACGTCTACCAGGAGATCCAGCCCACCATCCACTTCACCAACCGCTCCGGCGTGCGCGCCAAGTGCGCCGACTGCCACGTGCCGCACGACTGGACCTTCAAGATGGCGCGCAAGATGCAGGCCTCCAAGGAGGTCTGGGGTTTCATCTTCGGCACCATCGGCACGCGCGAGAAGTTCGTCGCCAAGCGCCGCGAGCTCGCCGAGCGCGAATGGGCGCGCTTCAAGGCGAACGACTCGCTCGAGTGCCGCAACTGCCACGAGTTCCAGGCCATGGACTTCACGCGCCAGAGCAAGCGCGGCGCGGACGCGCATTCCACCGCCCTCGCCGCGAGTAAAAATGCAGGCGACAAGACCTGCATCGACTGCCACAAGGGCATCGCCCACCGACTCCCCGACATGGCGGGCGAATGACCCGTCGCCCCGCAACGACGCCCGAAGAGAAGCAGCGCAAGACCGAGGAATGGCGCACCTGGCTCTTCTTCACGGTGTTCATGGCGCCGATCCTGGCGGTGCTCGGCGTGAGCGGATGGGGCTTCGTAGTCTGGATGTACCAGCTCTTAGCCGGACCGCCGACCTACTGACGAGAAACTAACCCGGCGTCGCAATGGTCCTCCTTGTGTGGGGCACGCGAGGATCGAGGACTATGCGCTGATCGGCGACTGTCAGAGCGCCGCGCTGGTGGGCCGCGACGGCTCGATCGACTGGCTGTGCCTGCCGCGTTTCGACTCGCCGGCGTGCTTCGCCGCGCTCCTTGGCACGCCGCAGCATGGCCGATGGAAGATCGCACCCGCGGATCCTTTCACGGCCAGGCGGCGCTACCGCCCCGACACGCTGATCCTGGAAACAGAGTTCGAAACCGACACCGGCGCGGTCGCGGTGGTCGACTTCATGCCGGTGCGCAGCTCGCAGGCGGACCTCGTGCGCATGGTAGTCGGCCGCCGCGGGCGCGTCGCGATGGAGATGGAATTCATCCTGCGCTTCGACTACGGCGCGTCGGTGCCTTGGGTGACCAGGCTGGGAGAGGGCAACGGCCTGCGCGCGGTCTCCGGTCCGGACAAGGCAGTGCTGTGCGCACCGGTGCCGCTGGACAACCGCGACATGAAGACGCGCGCGCGGTTCGAAGTCGAGGCCGGTGAGACGCTGGCGTTCGTCCTCACGCATAGCCCGTCGCACCTGGACGCCCCCGCGCCCGCCGAACCTCTGAGGGCCCTTGAGGAGACCGAGCGCTTCTGGCGCGAATGGGCGGCGCAATGCAAGGCGACCGGGCGGTGGGAGCGCGAGGTGCGCCGTTCGCTCATCACGCTGAAGGCGCTGACCTACGCGCCGACCGGGGGCATTGTCGCGGCGCCGACGACTTCGTTACCCGAGCGCATCGGCGGTGTGCGCAACTGGGACTACCGCTACTGCTGGCTGCGCGACGCTACGTTCACCCTGCTTGCGTTCATGAACGCGGGCTTTCACGAGGAAGCACTGGCGTGGCGCGAATGGCTGGTGCGCGCGGTAGCGGGAAGCCCGGAGCAGATGCAGATCATGTACGGCATCGCCGGCGAGCGGCGCCTGCCCGAGTGGGACATCGGCTGGCTGCCGGGCTACGAGGGCTCTTCTCCCGTGCGGGTCGGCAACGCCGCCGCGGCGCAGCTGCAGCTCGACGTCTACGGCGAGCTGATGGACGCGCTTTACCAGGCGTGCAAGGCGGGGCTCGCGCGCCACGACGTCGCCTGGGACCTGCAGCGCGCGCTGCTCGCGCACCTCGAAAAAGTGTGGGTGGAGCCTGACGAAGGAATCTGGGAAGTGCGCGGCCCGCCGCGCCACTTCACCTACTCGAAGGTCATGGCCTGGGTCGCCTTCGACCGCGCGGTGAAGATGGTCGAAGGGCTCGGCCTTCCCGGGCCGCTCGAGCACTGGCGCGAGCTGCGTACCCGCATCCACCGCGATGTCTGCGAGCGCGGCTACAGCGAGCGGCGTGGCGCCTTCGTGCAGAGCTATGGGTGCGACGAGCTCGATGCGGCCCTGCTCCTGATCCCGATCACCGGCTTTCTGCCGGCGCGCGACCCGCGCATGGTGGCCACCGTGCAGGCGATCCAGCGCAGCCTCACGGTCGACGGCCTGGTGCAGCGCTACCTCTCGCACGAATCGCTCGACGGGCTGCCGGCGGGCGAGGGCGTGTTCCTCGCGTGCAGCTTCTGGCTCGCCGACAACTACGCGCTCATCGGCCGCCGCGCCGACGCGTGCGCGCTGTTCGAACGGCTGCTCTCGCTGCGCAACGACGTCGGCCTGCTCGCCGAGGAATACGATCCGCGCGCACGGCGCATGCTCGGCAATTTTCCACAGGCGCTGTGCCACGTCGCGATCGTCAACACGGCGCGCAATCTTGCACG
>JBJMWH010000563.1:0-11126 GCA_045810245.1 Burkholderiales bacterium
AGGAAGCGCCGCTGCGCATCGAAGGCGCCTTCGAGCCGCGCGAGCAGCGCATTGATCTGGTGCACGAGCGACAGGAGCTCGCGCGGCACATTGTCGGTGGGCAGCGGATCGAGCCGCGCGGCGTCGCGGTCGCTCACGCGCCGCGAGGTGACGTGCAGCGGCTGCAGCACGCGCGCCAACGCCCAGGCCCCCACGACTCCGAGTACGGGGATGAGCAGCAGCATCGGCATCAGCACGCTGAGGGAGAGCCCGCGTGCGAGCGCGTCGCGGGCCGCGACCGCCTGGCCCACCTGGACCGTTCCTTCATCCGTGACGTGCGTATAGACCCGCCACGGCCCTTCGCCGGTCGGGGCGGAAACCAGGCCCTCCCTGAAGCTCTGCGGCAGGTCCGAAGGAAGCGACGGCATCGCGGTCTCGAAGTAGATGCGACCCGTCTGGTCGTAGGCGCGGACCGACAGCTCGAAGCCGGGCCGGGCGATGCGCAGCCTGCGCGTCTGAGTCCAGTCCTCACGCAGGTGCACGGCGTGCGCTACCTGCTTCAGCTCAGCGTCGAAGAGCCGCCCGACCTGATTGCGCGTCAGCGCATAGGTGGCGCCCAGGACCACGACCGTGCCCAAGCCCAGCGTGCCCACGACCCAGAGCACGAGGTTCGCGCGGATCGACCTCACGTGAGTGGCACGATGCGATAGCCGACGCCGCGCACGTTGCGGATGAGCTCGGGCTCGAGCTTGCGCCTGAGGTGATGCAGATGCACCTCGATGGTGTTGCTCCCGACCTCCTCGCCCCAGCCGTACACGGCGTCCTCGAGCTTCTCGCGCGAGACCACCGCTCCGGGCTCCTTCATCAGCGCCTCGAGCACGGCGAACTCGCGCGCCGAGAGCTCGACCGGCGCGCCGCGGAACGTCACCTCGCGCCGCACCGGGTCGACGCTCAGCGCTCCGCACGCCATGTCGGGCGTCGAGCGGCCGGACTTGCGCCGCATGACCGCGCGCGCGCGGGCGAGGAGCTCGTCGAGATCGAACGGCTTCACCAGGTAATCGTCGGCGCCCAGGTCGAGGCCGGCCACGCGGTCGGCGAGCGCGTCGCGCGCCGTGATGATGACGACGGGAAGCTCGCTTCCGCCGCGCCGCATGCCTTTCAGGAGATCGACCCCGTCGCGCCGCGGCAGCCCCAGGTCGAGGAGCGCGAGGTCGTAGACGCGGTGGCCGAGGGCGAGCTCGGCCTCGCCGCCGTCGCGCACCCAGTCCACCGTATAGCCGGCGTCCTGAAGCCCGGCGACCACGGCGCGCCCGATCATGGGGTCGTCTTCGATGACGAGGACTCTCATGCCTTCCCGCCTCACGCCGGCGTCACTGTGCGGCGACGTGCATTAAGGAAAACTTAAGATTCTATCCGCCGCCCGGGTCATGGCACGCACGATGCTAGAGGCCCAACCACCAGGCCGGAGGCTCCAGCCCAGCCACGGAGACTTACATGAAAGCGATCAGACCATTGTTGCTCGGCGTGTCGATTCTTACCCTCGCCTGCGGCGCGGCGTATGCCGGCGGCGACGCCAAGAACAAGAGCGCCTCCCCGGGCGCGAGCACGAGCGCGAGCACCAAGTACGATTTCAACAAGGCCGACACGAACCACGACGGCAAGGTGAGCCGCGCCGAGTTCGACGCGATGATGAAGGCGAACGCCTCGGGCGGCAGCACGTCGTCCGGCAAGACTTCTTCGAGCAGCAAGTCGAGCACCAAGCCGAGCACATCCTCGAAGTAGTCTTGCCTGCACCTTAAGGAGGAGGATCGGCCGGGCGAGAGCGAAGGGCGCTCGCCCGGCCGTAGTTTTTTTGTCGGCCGCATGGCACGGAACTGGCATCGCCGGCGCCATGCAGGCCGATCCGCGAAAACTTCCCAGGCGCAAGCGCGCCACCAGCAAGGCGCAGGAGGGGTGGGCCGCTACGCGCGAGCGCCGCGGCGTCATCGAGCAGGCCGCCTCCGATGTCCAGCGCGGACTCGAGGACACCGACCAGCGCGCGCGGCGCAGGCCGAAGCGCGCTTAAGCGCCGCGCCACGGTCCTCTGGGGGTGAGCGCGCCGGCCGCAGGGACGGCTACTCGCTCAAGTACACGGCCGTGGGGGCCGCCGCCAATTACGGTGCATGCCTATTCTGGGCCGTCCTTTACGAAGCGCTGGGTCGCGGAAAGCACCGGTCCGTGGCGCGAGCGCTCCGCGACGGCGCAGCGGTGTCCGCCACTGCGTACGTCACGGACTATTATGTGGTGCCGCGGCGGCTCACGCCGGGATTCGAGATGCGGTTGCCGCGCCGCTCGCTCGCCGGCATCTACGCAGCGCTGGCGCTGGGCCTCGCGGCAGTGAATATCCTGAGTTCCTCCGAACCGCGTTAGTGCCCGTCAGGACCGCTTCGTCTTCTCCAGCAGCGGCGTGAGCAGCTCCAGCGGGATGGGAAAGACGATGGTCGAGGACTTGTCGCCGGCGATCTGCGTGAGCGTCTGCAGGTAGCGCAGCTGCATCGCCTCGGCGCGCTGCGAGAGCATCTGCGCCGCCTGCAGCAGCTTCTCCGAGGCCTGCAGCTCGCCTTCGGCGTGGATCACCTTGGCGCGGCGCTCGCGCTCGGCCTCGGCCTGGCGCGCGATGGCGCGCACCATGGTCTCGTTGAGATCCACGTGCTTGATTTCGACGTTTGCCACCTTGATGCCCCAGGCGTCGGTCTGCTTGTCGAGCACCTCCTGGATATCGCTGTTCAGCTTCTCGCGCTCGGCGAGCAGCGCGTCGAGCTCGTGCTTGCCCAGGATCGCGCGCAGCGTGGTCTGCGAAAGCTGGCTGGTGGCCTCGCTGAAGTTGGCGACCTGGATGATGGCGAGCTGCGGGTCGACCACGCGCAGATAGACCACCGCGTTGACCTTCACCGAGACGTTGTCGCGCGTGATCACGTCCTGCGGCGGCACGTCGAAGACGCGCGTACGCAGGTCGACGCGCACGAGCTGCTGCACCACCGGGATGACGACGATGAGACCGGGCCCCATCACGCGCTGGAAGCGGCCGAGGAAGAACACCACCGCGCGCTCGTACTCGCGCAGGATCTTGACCGACGCGATCACCAGGAACGCCACGAGTATCACGAAGCCCAGCGCGAAATAGGGCATGCTCAATCTCCCTCAGCTCAGTTTATCCCCGGGGCCGGCGGGTTCGACCCGCAGCACGAGGCCTTCCATGGCGGTGACGCGCAGCTTCTGCCCGCGCCGCACCGGCCGGCTCGAGCGCACCTTCCATTGCTCGCCGTGCACGCGAGCCCAGCCCTCGAGGTCGAAGTCGCCGAGCGCCTCGGCGGTCGCACCCAGCATCTCCTCGCGGCCGCTCACTACGGCGCGGCGGCGGCTTTTCACCAGCATGCCGACCATGAGAATGAGAAAGCCGGCGCTCGCCGCGGTGACGCCGGCGATCAGGGCGTAGGGGATCTCGAAGCCCGGCAGCTCGGTGTCCTCGATGAGCAGCAGCGATCCGAGCACGAAGGCGACGATGCCGCCGACGCCGATGGCGCCGAACGAAGGCAGGAACACCTCCGCAATCATGAAGGCGATGCCGAGCAGCATCAGCGCGAGGCCGGCGTAGTTGACCGGCAGCAGATGCAGCGCGTAGAGCGCGAGAAGCAGCGCGATCGCGCCCACCACGCCCGGCAGGATGAGGCCCGGGCTCATGAACTCGAAGATGAGCGCGTAGACCCCGACCAGGATGAGGAGGTAGGCGACCGTCGGGTTCGTGATGACCGCGAGCACGCGGGTGCGCCAATCCATCTCGAGGGCCTTCACCTCGGCGTTGGGCTTGCCCAGCTTGGCGAGAAGCGCGGGCACGTCGGCGGCGATGTGGTCGATGACCTTGAGCTTGAGCGCCTGCTGCGCCGGCAGGCTCGCGCCTTCGCGCACCGCTTTCTCGGCCCAGTCGGCATTGCGGCCGCGCAGCTCGGCGAGGCCGCGGATGTAGGCCACGGCGTCGTTCGTCACCTTGCGGGTCATGGTGTCTTCTTCTTTTTTTCCATCCTTCTGGGGAGCGGCGCCGCCGATCGACACGGGAGTCGCCGCACCGAGATTGGTTCCGGGGGCCATGGCGGCGATGTGCGCCGCGTAGAGGATGAACGTGCCGGCGCTCGCGGCGCGGGCGCCGCTCGGCGCGACGAAGACGGCGACCGGGACCGGCGAGGCGAGGATCGCCTTGATCACCTCGCGCATCGAGGTGTCGAGCCCGCCGGGGGTATCGATCTGCAGGATCACGAGCTCGGCGCCCTCCTTGGCGGCGCGCTCGATGCCGCGCTTCGCGAAATGCGCGCTCGCGGGACCGATGGCGCCCTCCAGCGGCACCAGCACCACCGGCGCCGCCGACGCCACGGCGCAGGCGCAGCTCAGGATCGCGAGCAGGATCGCGCGCATTGCAGCGGATTATGCTCCGCTGCGGCGGCGAGGCCCAACTACCTGCTGACTACCTGCCGAGGTGCTGCGCGCTTTGTGGCGCCTCGGTGGAGGCGACGTACTGGCGGTAGGACAGATCCGGCTCACCGCCGGCGCGGCGCGAGACCAGCCGCTTGGCGCGGGTCAGCCGATCACGAAACCGGGTGCGCCGGCCCCGACCATGCTGCGGATCGAGGAGGTACATGGCGAGCGCACCCAGCCCTAACGTGACGAACGTTCTCATGCTCTTGCCTCCTTCATCGGATCGCGCCGTCCCGCCATCGCCCCGAACGCCGCGGCGACGAGCGAAAGGAGCAGCGCGCCGAACGTGATCCACGCCGCACGCGTTGCCTGCGGCTTCACTTCCTCGGCCTTTTGCCGCAGCGCGCCGCTCGCCTTCGCCTTTTCCATGAGCTGCGCCATGCCGTTCTTTGCCTCGGCCGCCGCTTGCGTGGGATTGGCGCGGTTGTTCTCGACGCGCTGTGCGGTTTCACTAAGCGTCGCCTGCACTTCGCTCACCGGCATGCCGGTGGCCGAGGCGATCTGCTCGGAAGTCTTCGGATCCTTGAGCCGCTGGGTCATCTGATCCACGCTGCCGGACACGTCCGGGGCCGCCTGGGAGGACTGAACCACCGACCCCAGCGTCTGCACCGCGCCGCCCACGAGCTTGAAGGCGCCGCCGGCCAGCATGCCGATCCCGCTGCTCGCCATGTAGAGCATCAACAGGAGGCTCACTACCCACACCAGGGCGCCCTCGAAAAAGCCGGTGGTGCCGTCGAAAATTGCGCCGATCCGGGTCGAAACCCAGCCGCCGATGAAAAGCGCTACGAGCAGCGATACACCGGCCCAGATGCCGGCTCCGGCACCGAGCGTTCCGGTGTCGGTTTCGCCGGGCTGTGCCGCGCTGATGCCCACCGCCACGCCGAGCGCGGTCACCAGCAGCAGGAACCCAAGCGCCACCAGCACACCGCCGAAGACTCCGCCCCACGAAACACGCATGCCGTCGGCGCGCAAAGCGGCCGGGTACGCGATACGCCTGCGCTCGACCATGCGCCGGTCGTGGTAGGAGGTGTCACGGACTACGGTTGCCATGGTGTGTCCTCGCTCTGGAAAATTTCAACGCGCAGGTTGGCCGCGCATGGCAGGCTGCGTGGTTTCCCCGCTGGAGGCAGGCTGCGCGCCGTTGCGCTGGCGCAGCTCGGCCTGCAAGCGGTCGCGCTCCTCGCTGGCGGTGGCATAGGCCGCCTCGGCGGCGCGCAGCTGCGCCGTCTTCTGCGCGATGCGCGCGCGCTGCTGGGCGAGATACGAGAAGTGCGCCACCCGTGCCGGCGCGGCGTCCGCGCGCTGCAGGTTCTCCGCGTCGCGCAGATCGCGCTCGGCAAGCTCGAGCTCCGCCGAAGCGCGCGCCTGCACCTGGGGATCGGCATGCGCCGCACGGTAGGCCGCGCGCGCCGCCTCCAGCTCGTTCGTGGCCCGAGGAACGGATACGCACCCGGCAATGAGAAAGGGGCCGATGCAGGCTAGAGCGAGGCAACCGCGTCGGATTCCTTCAGTCATTTGGACCTCCTGTCGATCTCTTCCCTGAGGGACCGCACGTTGCGGTTCACCTCGGCCGCGGTGCGCTGCATGCGCGCGCTTTCGGCGAGCGTCAAGGCATACTTCGCGTCGACTTCAGCCTGCTCGGCGAAGATGCGCGCGTCGGCATTCTTTCCGCGCTGCATCTCCTGCTCGGCGCGGGCGAGCTTGTACTGCGCGGCTCGCAGCTCGGCGGCGCCGTCGCTTACCGCGACGGGCTGGGCCAGCGACAGCGCGGCGCGCGCGGAGTCGATCTGCTCGACCGGCTCTGGCGTGGTGCTGCACGCGGCCAGCCCCAGCGCGAGCGCGATTGCGGCGATACGCTGTAAATCGGAGAGGTCGGTGCAAGCTTTACAGGCGGCGTAGGGCATTTCGGGGTCCTCCGGAACGCGGATCGAAGCGCGGCACAAAAACGTTGATGGAGGCGCAGCAATCTACGGTCCAGGAGCGGGTTCGAAGCTTGCAAGGCAGCCTTTGGAGCTCATATGCGCTATCTCGGGATCCTGTTCCTAGTAGCGGCGCTCGCAGCCTGCGACGCGCCGGAGGAGCATTTCCGGCTGGTCACCGTGGAAAGCCAGGACCGGCTCGGCATGTCGCTGCGAGAGCTGCCCGAAGCCACGCTCAAGTCGATCGGCCTGGGCTACGGCCTCGCGGTCATCCGCCTGGGCAAGGAAGGCGAGCGTGCAGGGCTACGTCTGGGCGACGTGGTCTACGGGGTGAACCAGACGCGAATCCGCAACCTTCAGGAGTTCAGCAGCGCGCTTGCGCAGCTGCACGACGGCCGCCTGAGCCTGCTCGTGCGGCGGGGAAAGGCGGACCTTCAAGTGCCGCTGGAGATCGGCGCGCTGCCGCCCGAGGACGGGGTCCTGCGCATGCCTCGGCCCGCTACAGATAATCTTCTGCGCACCTGATGATGGCGTCGTTGTTGGGGCGCTCCAGGCAATGGCGCGCGTCCTGGTGGCGCTTGGCCGTCATCTTCCGCGGCGCCTTGGCGAGCTTCGCTTTCGGCGCGGGCTTCGCCGCTTCAGCCGGCTGCGCCGCGACGGGCTTCTGCTCCGGGGCCTGCGCCCGCACGAGGGGCTGCATGAGCGGCAGCGCAAGCGCGAGGGCAGCAGCCAGAATCGTTTTTTTCATGGAGCTTCCTTTTTTGCCTAGCCCAACAGCGCAAGGATAGCCCGATTCACTGCAGGCGTCTCTGGTAGGCGCGGATGCGCTGTGCATTAGTTCCCAGATCGCTCCTTCCGACGCGTGACTTCGAGCGCACATCGACGCGGCTTCCGGCGCCTTCCGCAGTAATGCGCACCACGATGTCGTCCTTGAAACCGAACCAGAAGGTCGTGGCCACCGCCTCGATGCGGCCCGCGGACGGATCCTCGCGCACGATCTGCCAGCCGGATTCCTCCATCGCACCCTTCGCCCGCTCGAACGCGATATTGGGCGCGACGGCGAGGCGCAAGGGACGGATGTCCGGATAGGCACTGCGCTGCGCATCGCTGCGCTCATTGGGGTCGGTGCTGATGTCGTTGATCGGAGGAACGGAGCGCGCGCGCAGGTACGCGGCGGCCGGAATCGCGGCGACCGACGCGCCCAGCACCAGCGCGAAGAGCGAGCGCGCGACGCCGGCGCGACGGAAAAGGGCGATCACGCCGAGGATGGCGCCGGCCAGCCCGAGCGCGCCGGCCGCGGGCAGCATGAGGATGCCTATGCCATACGAGACCAGGCCCGACCTCACCGCCGGGCCGGATGCGCCCAGCACCGCGAGTGAGAGCACGGCAAGTGCCAGTGCGATGCGGCCGATCATGGTGCTGCGCCTAGAGCTGCGAGCTGAGCAGGCCCGCGGCGTACTCCCACAGCCTCTCGCTCAACGGACGCCGCGCCCATTCCTCCAGTGTAATGCGTCGCGAGCGTTCGAGGTCTTGTTCGAAGATGCGCTGCTGGTCGCGCGCAAACGCGCCGTCGTAGACGTTGAGGTTCGCCTCGTCGTTGGTGCTGAAAGAGCGCGTGTCGAAATTGGTGGACCCCACCGTCACCCACAGGCCGTCCACCGTCATCACTTTCACGTGATAGAACGTCGGCTGGTACTCGAAGATCTCGACCCCGGCGCGCAGCAGGTCGCCCCAGGTGGAGCGCGAAGCGCGGCGCACCGGCCCCGAGTCGGTGATCGGCCCCGGCACGATGATCTGCACGCGCACGCCGCGCCCTCTCGCCTCGACGAGCTGGCGCACCTCGTTGTCGTCAGGCACGAAGTACGCTGCGGAGAGTTGGATCGAGCGCCGCGCCGCGGCGATCGACATGAGGTAGAGCAGCTGGGCGCTCTCGCCGCCGCCCCCGGGCGAGCTGACCATGAACTGGGCGCGCTCGCCGCCGGCCGGCCGCAGCTCGGGGAAGTACTCCGGCCCGTGCAGCACCTCGCCGGTCACCTCGATCCAGTTCTCCATGAAGGCCGCCTGCATCTGGGCGACGGCGGGTCCCTCGAGGCGGAAGTGGGTGTCGCGCCAGTGGTTCGGATCCTGCGCGTTGCCGCTCCACTCGTCGCCGATGCCGGCCCCACCGGTGTAGCCGACCGCGCCGTCGATCACCATGATCTTGCGGTGGGTGCGGTTGTTCATGCGGGCGATGGTGTCCCAGCGCACCGGGTTGTAGAGCTCCACCCGCGCCCCGGCGTCGCGCAGCCGGCCGATCACCTTCTCCCCGATCTTCTGGCTGCCGAGCGCGTCGATCAGCACGTGCACCTTGACGCCCGAGCGCGCGCGCTCTTCGAGCGCGGCCGTGAACTGCTCGCCGCTCGAGCCCTTCCAGTAGATGTACATCTCGAAGGTGATGGTCTTGCGCGCGCCGCGGATCGCCTCGAGCATCTCGGGGAAAATCTCGTCGCCGTTCACGAGCGCGCGCGTGCGGTTGCCCGGCACGAGCGCCGGCCCGAGCATCACGTTCATGGTGCGCACGAACTCCGGGTCGCCGACGCCGTAGAGCGACGCCACGCTGGTGTCGATCTTCTTATCGCCAAGCGAGAGATTGGCGGCGAGCAGCACCCCGAGCCCCGTGGCGAGGAACGTCAGGATGCCGATGCGCCAGGTGGTATGGCTCCACCTGCGCACCGCGCCTAGGTGCCGAGCAAATTCCATAGCCACCGGGCGATGAAGAAGCCTGCGATGCAGCCAGCAACGAGGAACGCCGCGACGCCGGCGACCAGCGCCGCCACGAAGGCGCGGCTCGAGCGCTGCGCGGTGCGCGGCGCGTCGAGCCAGGCGCTCAGCAGGCGCACGTTGCGCTGGTTGGCCTTGAAGGCCGCGTCGAACACGTCGCCGGCGAGGGGGATCACGCCGATCAATCCTTCCAGCGCGACGTTAAACGCCATGCGGGCCAGGATGCTTCTCGGAGCACCGAGCGCGCCCGCCTCGCGCACGATATAGCTCGAAAGGACGACGCCGACGGCGTCGCCGATCACCGGGAAGAGGCCGATCAGCGCGTCCAGGCCTATCGTGAGCCGCGTTCCCGGGATCGGGATCGAGCTGTCGAGCAGCCATGCGAGCCAGTTGAGCCGCTCGCGAACCTGCCAGGTGACGCGACGATGGTCCATGCCGTTGGTCGGACTGCAATCGGGGTCAGACCCCGATTCGGGCTGAAAATTCAGAAATGCGCTGCGCGCACTCGTGCGGTTTGGCCTGAAGCAAGAAGTGCGGCCCGTCGATGCGCTCGAGCTCGAAGCGCTCGAAGCGAGCGCGGAACCACTCCGCGGGCGGCACCGCTGCGAGCGTCTCGCGTAGGAGATTGAGCTGCGACACCGGCGCATCCCGGCCGAGACAGAACTGTCGCAGCAGAAACGCCGGCGTGTTGCGCATGAGCGGCCGCGCGCGCGAAACCACCGGCGCGAGGCGCAGCAGCAAGGGGCGCGGCGGCTCGGCAAAAGCGCCGATAAAGATGACCGCGGCGATGCGCGAAAGCGCTTCTTGCAGCATACGCAGCGCGACCAGTCCGGAAAAGGATTCGGCGAGGAGCACCGCTTTGTCGCCCGGAAGCTGGCGCATGACCCAGCGCGCATGCTCGTCCAGCGAAAGCGCCTTGTCGTTCGGGTAGGTAACGACTTTGGTCCCGATCCCCGACAAGGAGGCGACGAGCGGGCGAAAAAGAAGCCCTGTGCCGTCGAGGCCGGGCAGCATGACCAGTTTGACCACGTGCGTATTTTCACCCGGCTTTGGGTATCATTTCGCCTTCCGAAAGACGATCCACAGGAGACCTGCTATGGCGATCAAGGTCGGCGACCGGCTTCCCGACGGCAAGCTGATGGAATCCACCGAGTTCGATTCGGGCACGCAGTGCGCCATGCCGCCCAAGGAAGTGAGCGTCGCCGACGCGGTGCGCGGCAAGAAGATCGCGATCTTCGGCCTGCCCGGCGCGTACACGCCGACCTGCTCGGCGAAGCATGTGCCGGGGTACGCGCAGAACGCCGAGGCGCTGAAGCAGAAAGGGGTGCACGAGATCTGGTGCGTGGCCACCAACGACGCGTTCGTCATGGCGCACTGGGGCCGCGACCAAAAGGCGCTCGGCAAGATCAGGTTTCTGGCCGACGGAAGCGCCGCCTGGACCAAAGCGCTCGGCCTCGAGCTCGACCTCAACGCGCGCGGCATGGGCACGCGCATGAACCGCTTCTCGATGCTGGTGGACAACGGCGTGGTGAAGCAGCTGAACGTCGAGGCGCCCGGCAAATTCGAGGTCTCCGACGCCGCCACGATGTTGAAGCAGGCGGGCTGAAGCAAGACATTTCGCGTACCGCTGTCAGCGCGGCGCGGGGTCGGGCGTTGTAGGGCGAGGCCCTCCCCGGGCCTCCCACCGACCGAAAGGACATTCCATGCTCAGGATCCTGCTCCCGACCGCCCTCCTGGCGCTCTGCGCCCCGGTTTTCGCCCAGGCGCCTTCGGATGCCTCCAAGCCCAAGGCAGAACGCCGTTTCGACTGCTCGAAGGCGAAAGACCCCAAAGGCTGCGAGGAGCGCCTCGCCAAGGCCAAGGCCGCCCGCGATAAGGCGAAAAAGGCCTGCGAAGGCAAGAAGGGCGACGAGGGGCGCGATTGCATGCGCCGCGAGATGTGCGCCCAGTCCAAAGACCCCG
>JBJMWH010000564.1:0-6011 GCA_045810245.1 Burkholderiales bacterium
CCGAATTCCGCCTGCTGCAGGAGCATGCCCAGGCCGTCGACCGTGCGGTGGCCGCGCTTCTTCGCCTGCGCGAGAAGCGCCGTCTCCAGCGGGACGTAGACGATGTCGTAGACCACGGCGCTCTTCCTGAGGGGGCCGAGATCGATCTGCAGCGCTTCCTTTCCAGTCATGCCGAGCGAGGTGCAGTTCACCAGCACGTCGGTCCCGGGCAGCAGCCTGGCCAGGCCGTCCCAGCCATGCGCGGCTGCGCCGAAGCGCTGGGCCAATTCCTGCGCTCGGCCCAGCGTGCGGTTCACGATATCGACCTCGGCGCTGCGCTGCTTGAGGGCGTAGACCGCCGAGCGTGCCGCGCCGCCGGAACCGAGGACCAGCGCCTTGCACCCGGGTACGTTCCAGCCCGGCGCGCGATCGTCGAGATTGGCGACGAAGCCGTGGACATCGGAGTTGCCGCCCATGAGGTTGTCGTTCTCGAGCCAGAGCGTGTTCACTGCGCCGACCGCCTGGGACGCCTCGTCGCGTTTCTGAACGAGGCGAAACGCCGCCTCCTTGTGAGGCGCGGTGACGTTGCCCCCGATGTAGCCGTTCTTTCCAAGTCCGCCCGCAAATGCGGGAAATTGCTCGGGCGTCAGGTCCTTCAGCTCATAGGCGCCCTCGATGCCGAGGGTCTTCAGCCAATGGCGGTGAATCATCGGCGAGCGCGAATGCGCCACCGGATGGCCCATTAGACAGACTTTGTTCATCAGAGCGGGGAGAACGAAGTCGACTTGAGGATGCGGCACTCCTGGCTCTGATGCGCGCCGAGGTCGCGGCTCCTGGCGAGGTATTCCTTGAATGCCGGATCGGCCATGAGCGCTTCGCGCTTCTTCTCGCGGTCGGCCTGGCTCGCGTACTTCCACATGTGCATCACCTGGTTGAGCGGCCCGACCTCGGTCGTGGCGTAGATCATGTCCCCTCCGCGAGCGCGAGTATAGCTTTCGTCGCATCGAGCGCGCGCCGCGCCCGCTCGAGCGGCGGAAGCTTTTGCGAAACCGGAACCTCCAGGCTGAGCGGGATGTCGGCCGGCAGCGCGCGCAGCAATCCGCGCAGATCGAGCCCGCCTTCGCCTGGGAAGAGGCGCTCGGAGCGCGCCTGCCGGATGATCTCCTCCATGTGCGCAGGCTTCTGGGGCGTGGCGTCGCAGAGCTGCGCATAGCGCAGGAGCCTCGGCGGCACGCCGGAAAGCGCCTGCGGCGTGTCGCCGGCGCGAAAGAAGTGAATCGCATCCGCCAGCAGAGCGCCGTTCGGCCGCGCGGCCAGGTCGAGGATACGCATCGCCTTTGCCACGTTCGAGACGTCGACCCAGGGCATCGGCTCGAGGTTCGCCGCGAGGCCATAGCGCGCCGCGAGGTCGCACAGGCTGCCGAATGTCTCGGCGAGCCGAGCCTCGTCCGGATCGGCGCCATGCACGAGGAGCTCCGTCGCCTTCAGCCGAGCCGCAGCATCCAGGATCGGTGCGAATTCGGCCACCTTCGTCTCCGGCGTGAGGCGGAACACTTCGACATCGAGCACCCGTACGCGACATTCGAGCAGTGTTCTTTCAACTCCAGAAAGATCGAAGTTGTGCCGGTAGGGCTGTCCCGCTACGGGGACCAGCCGAAGCCCGACGTGGGTGTAGCCGGCCCGCGCCGCGACGCGAATCTGCTCCTCGTGCGACAGCTCGAGAACCGTGAGCGCGGCGAGTCCGATGGCCCGGTTCATTTCAATAGGCGATCCGCGCGACCGAGCGCAACACCTCCGCGGTGGTCGCGGGAAAACCGAAGAACTCCAGGTAAGCCGGGATCTGCTCGAACAGCATATCGGTGCCGACCTGATAGCGGCAGCCGCGCGCCTGCACCGCCTTGATGAAAGGCGTCAGTTCCTCCTTAAGGACCACTTCACCGACGAAGGTGGCAGGCGCGATGCGCTCCACGTCCATCGGCATGGGGTCGCCTTCCTTCATGCCGAGCGGTGTGGCGTTGACTACCAGGTCATGGCCGGCGGGGTCCCTCGACCCGGTGCTTATTTCAAGCCTCGAATAGTGGAGGGCGAGGCGTTGCGCCAGGGCGCGTGCGGAGTCGGCATGCGAATCGAAAAGAGTCATGGCGCTTACGCCCGCGGCCGCGAGCGATGCCGCGATCGCCGAGCCGACGCCGCCGCAGCCTGCGACGAGCGCGCGCACGCCCTCCAGCTTGCATCCCTTGCGGCGCACGCCGCGCACGAAGCCCTCACCGTCGAAGAGATCGCCCTCAAGCCGCCCATCGCGCGCGCGCCGGACAGCATTGCAAGAGCCCGCGATCTCCACGCGGGTCGTGAACTCGTCGAGCAGGGAAACGGTGCCGACCTTGTGCGGCATCGTGATGATGGCGCCGCGGACGTTGGTCAGCGTAAACACCGATTTCAGGAACGCCGGGTATTGCTCGGCGTGGCAGCTCATCGGCACCACCACGGCGTCGATCCCGGCCTGCTCGAAGTAGGGGTTGTAGATCATCGGCGACTTGAACGTATGAGTCGGGTAACCGATGTGGGCGACGAGCTCGGTCGTGCCGCGGATCATGTGCGATTATCCTTACATTATGGGAATGGACGCGCTATCCCTCTACGACGAGCTCACGGCGCAGCGCAGGCGCTTCGTGCGAGTGGACGAGCTGTGCCGCAGAGCGGCGGAAAAAGGGGCGCTGCCACGGGCCGAGGAGCTCGCAGCCGAAGCGCGCCTGCCGCTCAAGGACAAGCAAGGTCTGGAGAAGGCACAGGGCGCTTTCGTCGCCGAGATCCTCGCCGACCCCGCCGCCGGCACTCACCTTTGCCACGCGATGCTTCTTCCGCATCCGAGGACGGCAGAGAAGGTGGCCGACTTCGACCGCACGGGAAGGCTCGAGCTGCCGGGCGCCCGCCTCGAGCGGCAGGGCAAGGCCGCGATGCTGACGATGCGCAACCCGCGCTATCTCAACGCCGAGGACGAGTCGACCCTCGAGGGCATGGAGATCGCTGTCGACGTCGCGCTGCTCGATCGCAAGAGCGAGGTCTGCGTACTGCGCGGGGATTTTGTCGACCACCCCAAGTACAAAGGGCGGCGGCTCTTCGGCGCCGGAATCAACCTGACGCACCTGTACCAGGGCAGGATCCCCTACCTCTGGTACCTGATGCGCGATCTCGGCCTGGTCAACAAGCTCTACCGCGGGGTCGCCTTCGAACACGAATCTCCGGAAAAGGCTTCGGTCGAGAAGGTCTGGATCGCCGCCGTCGAGGGTTTTGCGATCGGCGGGCACTGCCAGATCCTCCTCACGATCGATCACACGCTCGCCGCCGAGGATGCGTACCTCACGCTGCCCGCGCGCAAGGAGGGCATCATCCCGGGCGCCGCGAACCTGCGCCTGCCGCGCTTCGTCGGCGACCGGATCGCGCGCCAGGCGATCATGGCCGAGCTGCGCATCGAGTGCGCCAGCGCCGCGGGACGGATGCTCTGTGACGAAATCATCCCAAACAAAAAAATGGACGAGGCCGTCAATGCAACGGTCGAAAAGCTGACCGGCTCGGGAGTCGTGAGCGCCGCGGGCAACCGGCGCGCGATCCGCGCCGGGCAGGAACCCCTCGACCTGTTCCGCCGCTACATGGCGGTGTACGCTCGCGAGCAGGCACAATGCCATTTCAGCCCCGCGCTCATCAGCAACCTGGAAAAGAACTGGAACGCGGCCAACCGGAGCTAACAAGATGAAGATCCTCGTGCTGCACGGCCCGAACCTCAATCTCTTCGGCCGGCGCGAGCCGCACATCTACGGCACCACCACGCTCGACGAGATCAACGACAAGCTGCAGGCGCTCGCGCGCGAGCTCAAGGTCGAGCTGGTGATCGTGCAGTCCAACCACGAAGGCGCGCTGGTGGATCTCTTCCACAAGCACATCGACGACGCCGCCGGCGCGATCGTCAATCCGGGCGGGCTGACCCAGCACGGCGTATCGCTGCACGACTGCATCAAGGCGATGCCGTTCCCGGTCATCGAAGTGCACATGTCGAACCTGCACGCGCGCGAGCAGTGGCGCACCCACTCGATCATTTCCCCGGCGGTGAAGGGCACCGTCCAGGGCTTCGGCTGGCGCTCCTACCTGGCCGCGCTGCGGCTCGCAGCCGAGCTCGCCCAGGACAAAAAGAAGTAGACGCGCTCATTTTGGCATCAAGCCCGACTGAACAACCCTCAAAAACAGGGACAGACCACGTTTTCCACGACGAAAACGTAGTCTGTCCCTGATTATCGGTTGGCTTCCAGGCGCCGGCTGTAGAACGACATCGCGAAGCAGAACACGAAGTACACCGCGGCGGCGAAGAGGTAGGCCTCGATGCCGAAGCCGGCCCAGCGCGGGTCGGTCATCGAGACTTTGATCGTCGTGAGAAGATCGAACAGCCCGATGATCAGGACGAGCGAGGTGTCCTTGAAGAAGCCGATGCAGGTGTTCACGAGCGGCGGCACCGAGATGCGCAGCGCCTGCGGCAGCACCACGTAGAGCGTTTTCTGAAAGTAAGTAAGCCCCAGCGCATCCGCCATCTCGTACTGCGACTTCGGGATCGCCTGGAGTCCGCCGCGCACCACCTCGGCAAAATAGGCCGCGGCGAACAGAACGAGCGCGATCTGCGCGCGCAGCAGCTTGTCCATCGTCAGGCCCGACGGCAGGAAAAGCGGCAGCATCACCGAAGCCATGAAGAGCACCGAGATGAGCGGCACCCCGCGGACAAGCTCGATATACCCTGCGCACAGGGCGCGGACCACCGGCAGATCCGAGCGGCGCCCCAGCGCGAGGAAGATCGAAAACGGGAAGGCGACCGCGATGCCGAAGCTGGCAAGGAGGAGCGTCAGGATGAGCCCGCCCCAGCGCCCGTTCTCGACGTACGGGAGGCCGAGGACCCCGCCCCACATGAGCACGCCGATCGCCGTGAGACCCGCGAGCCAGACGAGTGCGAGCCACCAGCGCCACAATGCCTTTACAAGAGATAGGCCCCACAGAAAGACCAGAAGAATGATCGCAACCGCGGGCCGCCAATGCTGCTCGTAGGGATAGGTGCCGAAGAGGATGAACCGATGCTTCTCGGCGATGAAGCCCCAGCAGGCGCCGCCGGCCTCGCGGCAGGCCCGGGCATCGGGCCGCCATACCGCATCGAGGAACGCCCAGTCGATGAGAGATGGAATGATCTTCCACAGAAGGACCACCACGGCGAGCGTCACCGCGCCCGTCATTGCGTC
Organism: Burkholderiales bacterium; assembly: GCA_045810245.1. GTDB lineage: Bacteria > Pseudomonadota > Gammaproteobacteria > Burkholderiales > SG8-39 > SCGC-AG-212-J23. The sequence continues at coordinate 5,250 of JBJMWH010000564.1, forward strand.
TGGAAAGAGATTCGCTCGAAGCCACTTCATCGCCGGCCGATCCGCGCGTTGTACCAGTTCATGAAGGCCGAGATCGAAAGGCTGATGGTGAGATACACCGCCATGATGATGGCGACGCCCTCGATCGCCTGCCCGGTCTGGTTGATGGCGGTGTTCGCGATCGAGACGAGTTCGGGATAGCCGATCGCGACCGCGAGCGAGCTGTTCTTGGTGATGTTGAGGTACTGGCTCGCCATCGGCGGCACCATGACGCGCAGCGCCTGCGGCACCACGACGCGGCGCAGTGCCTGGCCGCGCGTGAGGCCGATGGCGAAGGCGGCGTGCCATTGCCCCTGGCTGACCGCGCGGATCCCCGCGCGCACGATCTCGGCGATGAACGCCGCGGTATACACCGTGAGCCCGATCAGCAGCGCCATGAATTCCGGCGTGAGCACGAAGCCGCCGGCGAAGTTGAACCCTTCGAGCACCGGAACGCTTCCCGGCGCTGGGAAATAGACGCCGCGATTGGTAAGGAACACCCCCGGCAGCGGTTGGAGCGCCTCGCGCGGCATCGGCAGCGCCTCGGTGATCACCGCGTACCAGAAGAAAAGCTGTACCAGGAGCGGCGAATTCCGAATGAACTCGACGTACGCCGTGGCCAGTGTGCGCAGCAAAAAATTTTTCGATAGGCGAAACAGTCCGACCGCGGCGCCGAGCAGCGTCGCCGCCGCGATCCCGATCACCGCCACCCTCAGGGTGTTGCCGATTCCCACCAGAAGCGCG
>JBJMWH010000565.1:0-4141 GCA_045810245.1 Burkholderiales bacterium
TTCGACTCCGGTGTTCCACGGCACCGTGGCCTACCGCGGCCTGGTCTCGCGCGAGCGCCTGCCGGAGTGGCCGATGGATCGCTGGCAAATGTGGGCCGGTCCGGGCAAGCACTTCCTGGTGTTCCCGGTGCGCCATGCCGAGATGGTCAACTACGTCGGCTTCGTGCCGGCCGACCAGCAGATGAAAGAGTCGTGGTCGGCGGGCGGCGATCCCGACGTGCTGCGCGGCGAGTTCGAAGGCTGGGACCCGCGCATCGCCTTCGTGCTGAAGCAGGTGGAAAAGTGCTTCCGCTGGGCGCTCTACGACCGGGAGCCGCTGCCCACCTGGAGCAAGGGCCGCCTGGCCCTCCTCGGCGACGCGGCGCACCCGATGCTGCCGCATCTCGGTCAGGGCGCCAACCAGTCGATCGAGGACGGCATCGCGCTCGCGACGATCCTTTCACAGGCGGACCACGCCGCCGTCCCGGCGGCGCTGCAGGCCTACGAACGGCTACGGCGCGAAAGAGTGGCGCAGGTCCAGCTCGGCGCGCGCAAGCACGGGCTGCGCGTCGATTCCGCCTACGCCGACCTCGCGCAGCGCGACGCCGAGCTCGCCGCGCATGCCGAGTTCCGCAAGCAACTCTATTCCTACGACGTGGTGGCGCATGCCAGGGCGGCCGCCGCGGCGCTGACGTAGTGGAAGGCTGGATCTCATTCTCCCTCATCCGGGAACTCGCCGGCGATGGCTTCCAGCAAATCTGTGCGTGTGACGAGCCCCTGGAAATGCCCCTGCTCGTCCACGACCAGCGCGAGCTCGGCGGTAGTGCGTTGGAACCGAGCAAATGTCTCGAGCACCGAAGCGCGCGCCGCTACGATTGGGGCGGAACGCAAAAGAGCGTTCAGATCCATGCGCCTGCCTTCGATGTACTGCGCGAGGACGTCCTCCTTGCGGACTACGCCGCGCATCGTGTGGATCGAGGCACCGACCGGAAATTCGCGGTGCGGATTCGACCGCAGCGTTGCGAGCAGGTTCGGGGCGCCCGGATCGAGCCACACCACCTGGTCGCGCGGCGTCATGATCGAGCTCACCGGCCGTTCCGCAAGGCCGAGCACGCCGCCGACCATGCGCCGCTCGGCCGCGCCGAACATCGTGCGCTCCGGGGCGGAATCCGCCGGGACGCTCGCGCCGCCGAGCAGCCGTAACACCGCATCCGCCACCTGATGGCGCGTCACGATCTTCGCGGCCGAGCGCCGCGGCTTGCGCGCCGCCAGCTGGTTGAGCGTTTCAACCAGCAGCGAGAAGCCCATCGCCGCGTACACGTAACCCTTCGGCACGTGCAGACCGAGGCCGTCGATTACCAGCACCAGGCCGATCATCAGCAGGAAGCTCAGGCACAGCACGATGAGCGAGGGGCGCGCGCTGATGAACGCGGTCAGCGGCCGGGCGGCGACCAGCATCGCGGCGACCGCGACCACGACCGCCGCCATCATGACGTAGAGCTCGTCCACCATGCCGACCGCGGTGATCACGGAGTCGAGCGAGAACACGAGATCGAGCGCCACGATCTGCGCCACCACCGGCCAGAACGCGGCGTGGCCGGCGCCGCCGGACTGCCGCTGCGTTCCTCCTTCGACGCGCTCGTGGATCTCGCTCGTCGCCTTGACCAGCAGGAACGCTCCGCCCGCGATCAGGATCAGGTCGCGCCAGGAGAGCGACAAGCGCCAGAAGCTCACCACCGGCTCGCTCAGCGACATCACCCAGCTGATGCCGGCGAGCAGGCCGAGGCGCATCACCAGGGCGAGCGACAGGCCGATGAGCCGCGCGCGCTGGCGGTGCTCGGGTGCCAGCTTGTCGGAAAGGATGGCGATGAACACCAGGTTGTCGATCCCGAGGACGATCTCGAGGCCGATCAGCGTCAGCAGACCGACCCAGATGGTCGGATCGGTGATCCATTCCATGACTCAGGCTTCCGGATCCTGGTGCTCGCGGCGCAGCGCAGCGCGACCGAGGAGGATGTAGGTTACCGGCGTGCTCAACGTCATGAACACGCCGATCAGGATCTCGTGCAGCACCAGACGCGACTCGAGCAGCGTGAAGTAAAGCATCGAGCCGGCCAGCACGAGTGCCGTGCCCAGCGTGGCCCCCATGGTCGGCGGATGCACGCGTTCGAAGAAGGTCTTCATGCGCAGCAGGCCGAGCGAGCCGAGGAAGGCGAGCAGCGCGCCGGCGAGCACCAGCACGGCGGCAAGCGTGGTCATTCGATCACCTCGCCGCGCAGCAGGAACTTGGCCGCCGCGGCCGTCGACACGAAGCCGAGCGCGCCGATCACCAGCGCGACCTCGAAAAAGTCGCGGCTCGCCCAGACGATGCCGAAGGTGAGGATGAGCAGCATCGCATTCACGTAGAGCGTGTCGAGCGCGAGCACGCGGTCGTGCGCGCGCGGCCCGCGCAGCAGGCGGCAGAAGGCGAAGGCCATGGCGAGCGCGAGCAGCAGCTGGGCGGCCGCCAGCGTGAGCAGGGCGAAATCGGCAGTCATTGGAAGATCTCCATCAGCGGGCGCTCGTAGCGCTGCTTGAACGAGCGGATCCAGTCGTCATCGTCGACCAGGTCGAGCACGTGGATCGTCACCAGGTTGGCGGCGCTGTCGTAGCGCACCCAGCTCGTGCCCGGAGTGGCGGTGATGATGCAGGCGAGCACCGCCAGCGCGGCGGGATGCCGCAGCTCGAGCGGCAGCGCGAGGAAGCCGGCGCTGCGCTGCGCACGGGCAAGCCCGAGCACGATGCACGCCACGGCGAGGTTGGAGCGCACGATGTCCGCAACCACCAGGCCCAAAAGCCGCAGCGCCGCGCCAGGACGGTTGCGCGCCCGATTGGCGGGGAGCCGCAGGCGCGAGTACACCGCGACGCCGCCGAGCGCGAGGGCCGCGCCGAGCAGCACCTGCCCCGGGGCGAGCGACTCGTTAAGGACCAGCCACAGGGCGAGCAGGGCGAGGAACAGCCTCATGGGCGCGAAAGAACGCTTTCGATGTAGGTCCGCGGCGCGTGCAGCGCGAGCGCGGCGTCCTGGAGGTAGCGCATCACCGGACCCGCGGCCAGCGTGAGCGCGAAGCACAGGCCCAGCAGCCCGGCCACCGGCGCTATCTCGACCACGCGCACGCGCGGCGTGCTGCGCTGTTCCGAGGTCCAGAAGATGCGCACGCCGGCCCGGCCCATCGCGATGACGGCGGCCAGCCCTGAAAGGGTGAGCAGCGCAATCAGCGCCCACGCCGGCGCGGTGACGGGCTGCGGGCCGAACACCGCGGCGAGCAGCGCGAACTTGCCGACGAAGCTCGGCAGCGGCGGCAGGCTGGCCACGATCAAGGCGCAGCACAGGAAGCTCAGGCCGAGCAGCGCCATGGCGGCCGGGATCACCGTGCCGGGCCGCTCTCCCGGCTCCGCGTCCTCGTCGGCGAGCCCGAACGCTTCCGCGGTCACCGCGAGCACGTCGGCACCAGGCTCGCGCGCGCGCTGCACCAGCTCGATCAGCAGGAAGAAGGCCGCGATGCCGAGCGTCGAGGCGACCAGGTAGAACAGCGCGGCGGCGGTCACCGCGCCGTCGCCGCGGCTGATCGCCGCGAGCAGCGTTCCCGAAGACACGAGCAGGCTGTGGCCGGCCAGGCGCCCGAGGTCCTGGGAGGCGAGCATGCCGATCGCGCCGAAGGCGAGCGTCGCCATGCCGCCCAGGTAGAGCAGCTCGGCGCCCACGCCTGCGCCGAAGAGCAGCAGCCACAGCCGCAGCACGGCGTAGAAACCCACCTTGGTGAGGATCGCGAACAGTGCGGCAGCGGGCGGGCTTGCCGCTGCATAGGTGGACGGCAGCCAGAAGCCGAGCGGCCACATGCCCGACTTGACCAGGAAAGCGATCGCGAGCACCGCCGCGCCAGCCTCCACCAGCACGCGGTCTTCCGCGGCGACCAGCGGGATGCGCTGCGCGAGATGCGCCAGGTTGAGCGTGCCGGTCACGCCGTAGATCAGGCTCACGCCGATCAGGAACAGCAGCGAGGCCGCCAGGTTGATGACGATGTAGTGCAGGCCCGAGCGCACGCGCGCCGTTCCGGAGCCGTGCAGCGCGAGCCCGTAGGAGGCGGCGAGCAGCAGCTCGAAGAACACGAACAGGTTGAAC
>JBJMWH010000566.1:0-3574 GCA_045810245.1 Burkholderiales bacterium
GGCTCGCAGTGGGACGCCGGCGAGGTCAGGACGCCGAAGGGTTTCCGCGAGGCGTACCGGAAGTTCGCGGCCGGCGGCTGGAACGCGCTGCCGTTCGAGCCGCAGTGGGGCGGGCAAGGCCTGCCCAAGCTCGTGGCGACGCCGGTCGACGAGATGTGGACCAGCGCCAACATGAGCTTCTCGCTGTGCCCGCTCCTCACGCAGGGCGCGGTGCACGCGCTCGCGTTGCGCGGCTCCGAAAAGCTGCAGCAGACCTACATCCCGAAGATGGTGGCGGGCGAGTGGACCGGCACCATGAACCTCACCGAGCCGCAGGCGGGCTCTGACTTGGCTCTCGTCAAAACGAAAGCAGTCAGGGTCACGGATGAAAAGAGCGGAGATCATTACCGGATCTCCGGCCAAAAGATTTTCATCACCTATGGCGAGCACGACCTCACGCAGCAGATCGTGCACCTCGTGCTCGCGCGCACGCCCGAGGCGCCCGAGGGCACGAAGGGGATCTCGCTGTTCGTGGTGCCGAAGTTCCTGGTGAAGGCCGACGGCTCGCTCGGCGAGCGCAACGGCGCGCGCTGCGCCTCGCTCGAGCACAAGCTCGGCATCCACGCGAGTCCCACCGCGGTGATGATCTACGAGAACGCCGTGGGGTATCTCGTGGGCGAGGAGAACCGCGGCCTGGAGACCATGTTCATCATGATGAACGCGGCGCGTTTCGGCGTCGGCCTCGAGGGCGTGGCGATCGCCGAGCGCGCGTTCCAGCGCGCGCTCGCGTTCTCCAAGGAGCGCCTGCAGGGGCGCGACCTCGCGGCGGGCGGCAAGACCGTGCCCATCATCCGCCATCCCGACGTGCGCCGGATGCTCATGCTCATGAAGTCGCAGACCGAGGCCATGCGCGCGCTCGCGTACGTCGTCGCTGCGGCCCTGGATTTTGCTTCCAGATCCCAAGACGCTGAAGAGAGAAAGCGCAATCAGGCGTTCGCGGATCTCATGATCCCGATCGTCAAGGGCTGGTCGACCGAGACGGGAATCGAGATCGCCTCGCTCGGGGTCCAGGTGCACGGCGGCATGGGGTTCGTCGAGGAGACCGGCGCCGCCCAGTACCTGCGCGACGCGCGCATCACCACGATCTACGAGGGCACCACCGGCATCCAGGCGATGGATCTCGTCGGGCGCAAGATCGCCCGCGAGGGCGGGGCCACCGCGAAGGCGTGGCTGGGCGAGCTGAAGAAGCTCGACGCTCGGCTCACCGCCTACCCGGAAATTCGCAGCACGCTCGCCGAGGGTGTGAAGGCGGTGGAGGACAGCGTGGACTTCATCGTCGGCACGAAAGACCCGCACGCGCAATTCGCCGGCGCAGTGCCGATGTTGAAGCTGATGGGAATCGTCGCCGGGGGCTGGCAAATGGCTCGAGCCGCGCTGGCGGCTGAAAAGAATTTGTCCAAGGACAAATCATTTCACGAGGCCAAGATCGCCACGGCGCGTTTCTACGGCAACCATGTGCTGGTGCAGGCGCCCGGGCTGCGCGACACGGTGGTGAAGGGCAGCGCCGGCGTGATGGCGCTCGGCGAGGATCAGTTCCTCGCGGCCTAGGTCTGCGGGGCCTGACCGAAAAAGAACCGCCGGATGCGCGTGAGCAGGCGCACCTTCTTCTCTTCGACGGTCTCCGGCACGCGCGCGAAGGCGTCGCGCGCCTGCTCGAGGTCGGGCTTGCGCGCGCCGATGACGCGGCGCACTTCGGCGGCGATCTCGGGCCGCTGGCGCAGCAGCTCCTGGAACGAGGCGCGGTCGAGACGGTAGCACTCGACGTCGGTCTTCGCCATCACCGTGGCGTTGCGCGCCTCGCCGTTGATGAGCGCCATCTCGCCGAAGAACTGGCCCGCCTGCACCGAGCCGATGAGCTGCGGGACGGCGCCGCCGGGCGGCTCGTACAGCACCTCGGCGTCGCCGAAGGCGAGGATGTAGAGCCAGTGGGCGGCGTTGCCCTGCTTGGTGATCGCGTCGCCGCGCGCGAACGGCGCGTACTGCAGCCGCTCCGCGATCTCGGCTTTCTCGTTCTCCGACAGCCCGGAGAAGAGCTGCACCGAGTTCAGCACCTGCAGCCGCCGCGTCAGCTCGCGCTGCTTGACGCTCTGCGCGTGGGCCTCGTCGCGCTGCACCGCGTGCACCGTGTGCTGCGGCTCGGCCATGCGGATGCCGGCGCGCTGCAGCGAGCTGAAGAGATGCACCCGCACCATCGAGTCGGTGGTGTCGTCCTCCTGGAAGTCGGTGAGGAAATAGCGCAGCTGGTAGCGCAGGTTCCCCTGCTCGAAGCTGTAGAGCACGCAGCTCGGCGCGGGCATGCGCCCGACGTGCGGAATCGCGAGCTCGCGCATCTCGTCCTCGACGATCGCGATGACGCGCGCCGGCGGCACCCCGGGATCGACCATGAAGTTGAGGATCCGGCGCCAGGCCGGCGACGAGCCGTCGCGCCGGCCGAGGATCGACACGCGTCCCTTCATCAGCGCGCTGTTCGGGATCAGCACGGTCTCCCAGTTGCGCGTCTCGATCAGGGTGGTGCGCCAGCGGATGTCGCGCACCCGGCCGGTGAGCTCGTCGATCTTGATCCAGTCGCCCACCTGCACCGAGTTGTCGAGCTGGATCGCGAGCCCGCCGAGCACGTTGCCGAGCGTGTCCTGCATCGAGAAGGCGATCGCGGCCGTGAGGATCGCCGAGGTCGTCACCAGGCTGCCGAGGTCGACGCCCGCGCCGCGAAGCTGCGCCAGGCCGTAGCCGACGTAGGCCACCACGATGGCGAGGTCCTCGACGATGCGCGTCGGCCGCTTGCCCGCGAGCGGCAGGATCAGGCGAAACACCACGAAGCCGAACAGGCGGATGAGCGCGACCGCGGTGAGGATGCGGAAAACCGTGTGTACCATGCTCGAGGCGCGCGGCAGTTCGAGCGCGAGCAGCGTCACGGCGGCGGCCTGGCCGGCGATGCCGAGGAAGAAGAGCCAGAGCGTGTTGAGGAAGGTGTAGCGCTCGTGCTGCCGCACCCTCAGCAGCGCCCCGGTGGCGACCAGGGCGATGAGCGCGAGCCAGGCGAGTGCGGTGAAGTCGGCTTTTTCCATCTCAAAGGGGCTCGAAGTCAGGAACACCCATTTTTCGGGCGATTCTAGCCCTGTCGAAGTCCGTACTACAGGAACATTGACTCGCTTCGAGCCGAGGAATAAAAGGAGTGATTGCCATGGCCCTCAGGATCCTCATCGCAGACGACCACGCGGTGGTGGCGGACGGCATCCGCTACCTGCTCGCTGCGCAGACCGACCTCGAGGTCGTCGGCACGGCCGCGGATGGCACCGAGGCGGTGCAGCTCGCCCAGGACCTTGGGCCGGACGTGATCCTGCTCGACATCGTGATGCCGCAGCTGAACGGCATCGACGCCGCGCGTGAAATCGTGCGGCGCAACCCGGAGGCGCGCGTGATCATGCTGTCCATGTACTCCGACAGCGAGCGGGTCTACCAGTCGCTGCAGGTCGGCGCGCGCGGCTACGTACTGAAGCGCGATCTTTCCGAGGAGCTGATGGACGCCATCCGCCAG
>JBJMWH010000567.1:0-2624 GCA_045810245.1 Burkholderiales bacterium
GCGGCGACGATGCGCTGGTGCCCGAGGATCTGCGCGTTGCCTATCGCATCCTGAAGAACGCCGGCTACGTGCCGCCGGAAGTGCAAGCGCTGAACCACATCGCCGAGCTCGAGCGCTATATTGCGCGCGACGATCTCGACGCTGACGCGGTGTCCAAAGGAGTGCGCAAGCTCGCGCTACTAAAGGCGCGGGTCGAAGCGACCTACTTCCGAAAGATGGTGGCGAAACTCGCCCGCTAGCACGCCGTCGTCCCCGCGAAGGCGGGGATCCCGGTCAGCCAGATCTACTGCTTGACAACTTTGGCCTCGTGCTCGGAGATCGCCTTCTTCAGCTCGGTGTACTCGCTGCAGCCGAAGAAGCAGATCTTGTCGAGCGCGCCGAGGTGCTCCTTCGCCTTGGCGACGTTGCCGACCATTAAATAAGCCTCGCCGAGGTATTCGTGCGCGCCGCGGTGGCCCGGGTCGAGCCGCAGGGCCTCGTTGTAGTGCTTGAAGACGAGGTCCATGTCGGCGCTGCGGCCCTTGCGCAGCGAGTAGGCGTAGAGGTTGTGATAGTCGGCGTTACGCGGGTCGGCGGCGAGGGCGTCCTGCATGACGGCGGCCGCGCTTTTCCAGTCCTGCTTGCCGGCGGCGGCGTTGTAGCGGTCCATCATCGGATCGGCGCGCGACGCCGGGCCGGCCGAGTCGGCGGCGAACGCAAGGCTGGCGACAAGCAGCGCTAAGATGGCTGCGACGGATTTCCAAAACATGATGAGTCTCCCTTCGAGATACGTAATCGTACTCGTACTACTTGCGGGTGCGCTAACACTCGTCGCAGGCAGCGCATTCCCGCAGCCGCCAAAATCGCGCGCCGAGGCGCTCGGCGCGCTCGCGAGTACGGAGACGGCCGCGCGCCTCGAGGCCATCGTGTGGCTTGCAAATTACGGGTACATGGCTGATACCGACCGGATACAAATCCTGCTGCGCGATGCCAACGGCCTGGTGCGCGACTACGCCGAGGAGGCGCTGTGGGCGATCTGGAGCCGCTCGGGCGACGCGGCCGTCGACCGGCTGATGGCGCGCGGCGTCGAGGCGATGCAGGCGGGCGAGCACGACGCGGCGATCGCCACTTTCAGCGAAGTGGTGAAGCGCAAGCCCGCGTTCGCCGAAGGCTGGAACAAGCGCGCGACCGTCTATTACCTCGCCGGCCAATACCAGAACTCGATTGCCGACTGCGCCGAGGTGCTGAAGCGCAATCCGCGCCACTTCGGCGCGCTCTCCGGCCTCGGACAGATCTATATGCAGCTCGAGCGCTACGACGATGCGCTGGCTTGGTTCCGCAAGGCGCTGGAGGTGAATCCGAACATGCTCGGCGTCGAGTTGAACGTCAAGGCGATCGAGCGGCGGCTCGCCGAGAAGCGCGGCAAGTCGATCTAGATGTAGTCGCGCGCGGCGCTGTCGGCATCCTCGGGACGCCCGACGAGGAAACCCTGCAGATAGTCGCAGCCGCAGCGGCGCAGGAACTCCTTCTGCGCCTCGGTCTCCACGCCTTCGCCGATCACCTCGATGTCGAGCGCGTGCGCGAGCGCGACGATGGCGGAGACGATCGCGCCCTGCTCGCGATCCTCGGGCGCATCGGCGACGAACACCCGGTCGATCTTGACCTTGTCGACCGGGAAGCGGCGCAGGTAGGCAAGGCTCGAATAGCCGGTGCCGAAGTCATCGATCGCGATCGATACGCCGAGCTTCTTCAGGCGCTTGAGCGTGCCGAGCGTGCTGTCGGTGTGCTGCATGGCGAGCGTCTCGGTGATCTCGAGCTCGAGCAGGCGCGGCGGCAGCCCGGTTTCCTTCAGCGCCTGCGCCACCATCTGCGCCAGCTTCGGATCGTTGAACTGGCGCGGCGACAGGTTCACCGAGACTTGCAGGCCGCGCTCGGCGCCGATGAAAGTCGCCCAGCGGCACGCCTCGCGCAGCACCCACTCGCCGATCTTGAGGATCAGGCCGCTCTCCTCGGCGATCTGGATGAACTCGGAGGGCGGCACCAGGCCGCGCTCCGGATGCTGCCAGCGCACCAGCGCCTCGTGGCCGGTGACTTTTCCGGTATGCGCGTCGACGATGCGCTGGTAGTGCACGCGCAGCTCGTCGCGGCCGAGCGCGCGGCGCAGGTCGGTCTCGAGCGCCAAACGCCGCGACGCCGCCTGGTTCATCTGCTCGGTGAAGAACTGGTAATTGGTGCGGCCAAGTTCTTTCGCGTGATACATCGCGGCGTCGGCGTTGCGGATCAGCGTCTCGGCGTCCCGGCCATCGTCGGGAAAGATGGCGATGCCGACCGAGCAGCTCACCGCCAGCTCGCGCTCGTCGATCATCACCGGCTGCGATACCTGCTCGATCACCTTCTGCGCCACCTGCGCCGCGTCCGAGGCGCGCCGCACTTCCGGCAGCACCACCACGAACTCGTCGCCGCCGATGCGGCAGATGGTGTCGCCGATCCGCAGCTGCTTCACCAGCCGCGCGGCGACCTCCTTCAGCAGCGAGTCGCCCACCGCATGGCCGAGCGAGTCGTTGATCGGCTTGAAGCGGTCGAGGTCGATGAACATCACCGCGGTCTGCTTCTGGTTGCGCTGCGAGAGCGCGAGCGCCTGGGTC
>JBJMWH010000568.1:0-6896 GCA_045810245.1 Burkholderiales bacterium
CGATGACCCATACCACCACGCTGATCGCGTAGCACGCGAGGCCGCCGACGATGTGCGGCTCGAGTACGAGCCGCAGCCCGAGCGGCATCGCGTTGGTGCCCGCCTTGAGGAGCAGCTGCGCCGTGGCATTGAGCAGCACGCCGGTGAGCACCAGCGCGAAGCTCGCCGCGCTCATGGCTTCCTCACGATGACATAGCGCGGCCCGCGCACGGCGACCTCCATCGGCACGCCGAGGCTGGCGCGGAGCTGGTCGAAGTCGCGTACCGCGAAGAGAGCGTAGGCGTCGCGTGCGTCGGTCCAGGCGCGCGCGAAGCCCGCGTCGTCGGGGATGTAGCGGCCCGGCTCCCATTGAACCGCTTCGCCGAGCTCGTCGCGATAGGCCACCATCGTGACCGTGCGCCGCAGGGACCAAGGGACGCTGTGATCGTAGCTGTGCACCGCGAAGATGGGGACTTCCTGGGAAGGCCGGGGATTCATCGCGGCGATGGTACTCGACGCGCTGAAAACAGGCGCATAGGCGCGATGCCCGACGATGGCCGTGAGCACGGCGCAGAACGCGCCGACGGAGAGCACGACCACCGACGCCGGCACTCGGCCTCGCCGGCCAAGCACGACGGCGTATACGCCGCTCGCGGCGAAGGCAAGCCCCGCGGCGATGAGCGCAGCCGAATAGGCACCGGCGAACGGGTCGAGCCGCTCCGCCCCGATGCGCGCAAGCCGCGGCGCCGCCGCGGCGAGGGCCAGCCCGAAGAGGGCCATGGCGCTCGCCTGCGCTATGAGCAGGCGCCTGGGCGCGGCGCGCGCCACATATTCCCCGCCAAGCAGGGCGAGCGCCGGCACGAGCGGCAGGATGTACCCCGGAAGCTTGGAGCCCGATGCGGAAAAGAAGCCGAACACCACCAGCGCCCAGAGCGCAAGGAAGATGCGTGGCGAAAAGCCGGGACCCGGGCGGCGCAGCGCCGCGGGCCACGCGGCGCCGATGACGAGCAAGAACGGCGCTACGCCGCCCGCGAGCACCGGGATGAAGTACCACGCGGGATGCGCGCGGTGGTGCATCGTGGTGGTGAAGCGCTGAAAGTGCTCCTGCACGAAAAAGAAATGCGCGAACTCGGGATTGCGCATCGAAACCGCGACGAACCAGGGCGCCGTGATGGCGAGAAAGAGCGCCGTCCCGCGCAGGAGCTCGAGGCGGCGCAGCAACGCCCAGTCGCGCCGCACGATGACGTAAAGCGCCACGCTCGCGGCGGGGAGCACGATGCCGATCAGCCCCTTGCTCAGCACCGCAAGGGCGCAGGCGGCCCAGCCGGCGAGCATCCAGCGGCGCCGGCGGCGCACGAGTGCGCCTCCTACGGCCTCGGCAGCCGGACTCTGGGCCACGGCGAAAGCAAAAATCGCAGCCGAAAGGAACGCGCTCACGCCCATGTCGAGCGTGTTGAACTGGCCGTAAGCGAGATAGAGCGGAGCGCCCGCGAGCAGCGTCGCGGCCATCGCGCCCGCGGACGGACCGAAGAGCACGCGGCCGGCGTAGAAGACGAGCGCGACCCCGGCGAGCGCCATGAGGCCGGTCCAGAGCCGCGCCGCCCAGTCGTGCACGCCGAAGAGCTCCATCGCAGCCGCGCCCGCCCAGTACTGCAGCGGAGGTTTCTCGAAGTACTTGAAGCCGTTCAGCCGCGGCGTCACCCAGTCGCCGCTTTGCACCATCTCGCGCGAGATCTCGCCGTAGCGCGATTCGTCGGTCTTGTAGAGCGGGCGCGCCGACAGGCCCGCGAGCCATGCGGCGGCGAGCACGAGGACGATGAAGGACCGCCAGTTCTTTACCAGTCGTCGTCGTCCTTGAGCGGCTTCACCCCGGGCGGCGGCTTGTCCTTGCGCCGCAGCCAGCCGAAGAGAAACAGGCCGATCAGCCCCGCCACGAAGGCGCCGACGAGGATGATCAGCCAGCTGCCGCTCATCCCGGGGGCGCGAGAAGCGTCATTCGACCTTCATGCCGGTAGCCTTCACGAGCTTGCCCCACTTCTCGATGTCCGCGCGCAGGAAGCGGTCGAACTCGTCGGGCTTCATCGGCATCGGCGCCGCGCCCTGCTTGGCCCAGTTCTCCCTGATGTCGGGGGACTGCAAGACCTTCGCGACCTCGGCGTTCAGCTTTTCGACGACCGGCTTCGGCGTCGCGGCCGGCACCATCAGCCCCAGCCAGATCGGCGCCTCGTAGTCCGGCACGCCGGATTCCGCCACGGTGGGCACGTCGGGCGTCACCGTCGAGCGCTTCTTGCCGGTCGTGGCGATCGCCTTGAGCTTGCCGGCGTGGACCTGTCCGACGATGGTGCTGATCGCATCGAACATCATGTCGACCTGGTGGCCGAGCACGGCGGTACGGGCCTGGTCGCTGCCCTTGTGCGGGATGTGCACGAGGTCGATTCCGGCCATGTATTTGAACAGCTCGCCGGCCATGTGATAGGGCGTGCCCGGGCCCGACGAGGCGTAGTTCAGCTTGCCCGGGTTCTTCTTGGCGTAGGCGATCAGCTCCTTCACGTTCTTCGCCGGTACCGACGGATGAACCACCAGCAGCAGGTCCTGGTAGTTCACGCCGGTGACGGGCGCGAGGTCGCGCATCAGCTCGTAGGGCTTCTTCGGGATGAGCGTCTCGTTCACCGCGTGCGTGTTCGACATCATGAGCACCGTGTAGCCGTCGGCGGCGGACTTCGCGACCGCGTCGGTGCCGACGATCGCGCCGCCGCCGGGACGGTTCTCCACCACGACGGGATGGCCGAGATTCTCCGAGAGTTTCGCCGCCAGCACCCGGCCGTAGACGTCGGCCGATCCTCCGACCGCGTAGGGCACGACGAGGCGTACCGGTTTCGACGGATAGGGCTGGGACCACGCGGCGGCGCCGTAACAGAGCAAGGCAACTGCGAGAACTGCGCGAAGCATCACTCCTCCTGTTTGAGATATGTTCTGCTCGTGCCCGCGAAGAATACTAGAAAGCTGCCCTCAAGAATTACCGTGGAAGGCCTCGATCGCGCGCCGCACCGCGCGTTCCTGCGCGCGCTCGGTCTGTCCGCCGCCGACCTCGCCAAGCCGTTCGTCGGCGTGGCGTCCACCGACGGCCGCGTCACGCCGTGCAATGCGCTGCTCGGGGAATTCGCGCGCGAGGCGTGCGCCGCGGTGCGCGAGGCCGGCGGCGTCGCGTTCGATTTCGCGTCGATCTCGGTGGCCGACTCCATGTCGATGAACCACGGCGGCATGCGCTACTCGCTCGTATCGCGCGAGCTCATCGCCGACGGCGTCGAGGCCGTGGTGCGCGGCCACGCCTACGATGCGCTCGTCACCTTCGCCGGATGCGACAAGACGCTGCCGGGCATGATGATGGCGATGACGCGCCTGGACCTTCCGTCGGTGTTCGTCTATGGCGGCGCCGCCCTGCCGGGCCGCTGGCAAGGCCGCGACGTCACGGTGCTCGATACCTACGAGGCGGTAGGCGCGGTGCTTGCGGGCACCATGAATGAAGCCGAGCTCCACGAGCTCGAGCAGGCGTGCATTCCCACGCTCGGCTCGTGCCCGGGCCAGTTTACCGCGAACACCATGGCGATGGTCGCCGAGACGCTCGGCCTCGCATTGCCGGGCACCGCGACGCTGCCGGCTGTTTCACCTGATCGAACGGGCCTCGCACGCGATGCCGGTTCGACGGTGATGAAGCTGCTCGCGGACGCAGGGCCCAGGCCGCGTGAGCTGGTCACGAAAAAAAGCCTCGAGAATGCCTGCGCCGCTGTCGCCGCCACCGGCGGCTCCACCAACGCCGCCCTGCATATCCCCGCGATCGCCCACGAGGCGGGCATCCGCTTCACGCTCGACGATTTCGCGCGCGTCGCCAAGCGCACGCCGCTCCTGGCCGACCTGAAGCCCGGCGGGCGGTTCCTGGCGAAGGACCTGCACGCCGTCGGCGGCGTCTATACCGTGCTCAAGGCACTGCTCGCGCACGGTGCCCTCCACGGCGAATGCCTTACGCTTTCCGGCCTTTCTCTCGAAAAAGCTCTTCAGGACAGTCCCGGTCCGGACGGCTCGGTCGTAAGGCAAACGCCGATCATGAAAACCGGCGGGATCGTCGTGCTCAAGGGAAATCTCGCGCCCGACGGCGCGCTGATCAAGGTCGCGGGGCTGAAGTCGCTCGTGTTCGAAGGCCGCGCGCGCGTGTTCGATTCCGAGGAGGCTTGCACCGAGGTGGTGAAGCGGCGCGCCTACGGCGAAGGCGAGGTGCTGGTGATCCGTTACGAGGGCCCGAAAGGCGGGCCGGGCATGCGCGAGATGCTGGGCGTGACCGCGCTGCTCTACGGCCAGGGGATGGGGGAAAAGGTCGCGCTGCTCACCGACGGCCGCTTCTCCGGCGCTACGCGCGGGATGATGATCGGCTACGTTTCGCCGGAGGCGGCGGCGGGCGGGCCGCTGGCGCTGGTGCGCAACGGCGACCGGATCCGCATCGATGCGGCCAAGGGCCGCTTGCATCTCGACGTGCCCCTTTCGGAGCTGAGGAAGCGAACCCCCCGGATGCCGAAGCGCCCGCCGGTCTCCGGCGTGCTGGCCAAATACGCCGCGCAGGTCGGCTCGGCGCACCTCGGTGCGGTTACCGGCGCGTCCCCAGGATGACGCCCGCGAGGATGGTGGCAATTCCCGCCGCATGGAAGGCGCCGAAGCTTTCGCCCAGGAAGGCGATCGCGAGAAGCGTGGCGAAGGTGGGCAGAAGGTAGAGCGTGAAGCCCGCGGCGTTCGCACCGACGACCACCACGGCGCGGTTCCAGAACAGGAACGCGCCCACCGACGCGGCGAGCCCCATGTAGATCACGCCGATCGCCTGGGCCGCGCTCGGCAGGCGCGGCGGCGAACGCAGCGCTTCGAGCGCGAATGCCGGCGCGAGGAAAACGACCCCGGCGAGCGAGATCACGAAGAGGAAATGCACGCCGCCGAGCCCGGGCGGACGTCGCTTGAGCAGCACCGAATACACGCCCCAGATCGCGATCGCGGCCACGATCCACGCGTCGCCGGAATGGAACTCGAGCTCGGCGAGCGCCGCCGGCTCGCCGCGCGACAGGATGACGAGGATGCCCGCCACCGAGATCAGCATCCCCACGAGCTGGCGCGGGGTCGCGCGCTCGCGCTCGAGCACCCACGCCGAGAGCACGATGAAGAGCGGCCCGGCGCAGTTGATGAGCACCGCGTTCACCGCGGTGGTCGATTGCAGGCCGAGATAGACCAGGCTCTGGAAGACCGAAACGCTGAGCAGTGCAAGGAGCGCGAGCAGGCCGGCGTGGCGCCAGATCAGCTGGCGCTTGGCCGCGAGGCCGGGAAGGGCGAACGGCGCCAGCGCGACGAGCGCGACCAGCCAGCGGTAGAAGTTGAGCGAGACCGGATCGAACGCCTCGCGCAGCGCCCGGCCGAGGACCCAGTTGCCGGCCCAGAACAGGTTGGCCAGCGCGAGCATGACGAAGGCGCCGGCGCGGCTCTCGCTCACCCGCGGCGGCGCGCCTGCATGCGCGCGGCGCGCTCGAAGAACACCGCGAGATAGGTCGCCTCCTCTACGCTTGCGCCGGCCGCGAGCAGGCCATGGTTCGCGAGCAGAATGGTCTTCGCCTCGCCGAGCGCAGCCGAGATGATCCGGCCCTCGTCGTCGGCCACCGGAACGCCCGGCCACTCCGTCAGATGGGCAGTGCCGTGCAGCATGGCGCTGTCCATGTGGATGGTTTTTAGAGAACTTCCCGTGCAGGCCAAGGCAGAAGCGTTCGGAGCGTGCGTATGCACGATCGCTTTCACGTCGGGCCTGTTGCGGTAGATCCAGATATGAAAGCGAGTGCCGGGATTCGGCCTGCCGCCGCCTATGGTCGTTACTGGTTTGAGGTCTTGGTCGACCAGCACCATGCGCTCCGGCGTCGCTTCCTCGAAGCCATAGCCGAACTGCAGCGTCCAGAAAGTGCCGGGCGTGGCATTCTTCCCCGCATTGTTCGCTGCGGCGCGCGCGCTGACCTGGCCGGCGAGCCCCGACTCGTGGCCTTCGCGCGCGAGGATCCGGCAGCATGCCGCGAGGGACTCTTCGGTGGAAAGGGAATTCTCCGGCAGGTCCTGCTCCATTTCACGGCTTACGCGGTCCATGAAATGGGCCTTGTCGCGCTCGCTCATTTCATGAAGCTCGGCAGCAAGGTCGAGATGATCGGGAAGGCCACGAGGATGGCCAGGCGCAGGCAATCGACCGCGACGAACGGCATCACGCCGCGGAAGATGGTGCGGGTCGGCACCTGCGGCAGCAGCGTATTGAGGACGAAGAGGTTCATGCCCACCGGCGGGCTGATGAGGCCGATCTCCACCACCACCACGATCAGCACGCCGAACCACACCGGGTCGAGGCCCAGGTGCACGATCAGCGGGAAGAACAGCGGCACCGTGAGCAGGATCATGGAGAGCTCCTCCATCGCGGTGCCGAGGACGACGTAGATCACCATGATCATGGCGACCACCATGATCGGGTTGAGCGCGAAGCGCGAGACGAACACCTTGAGGTCGTTCGGCATGGTGGTGATGTTCACGAACTCGGCGAACATCAGCGCCCCGATCAGGATCATGAACAGCATCGACGTGGTGCGTGCGCTCTCGAGCAGCGCTTCGTAGAGCTCGCGCCACCCGAGCGCGCGGCGCGCGAGCGCGAACACCAGCCCGCCGAAGGCGCCTACGCCCGCGCCTTCGACCGCGGTGAACACGCCGCCATAGATGCCGCCCATCACCAGCATGCCCGACGCCCTGACGACCTTCGTCAACCGCCTGCAGCTGAGCCCGGTCATGGTGGGGGCGGTGATCATGGCGATCTACGTCGTGCTCGGCACCGCGATGGAGGAGCTCTCCATGATCCTGCTGACGGT
>JBJMWH010000569.1:0-2879 GCA_045810245.1 Burkholderiales bacterium
CACGACCCCACGAGCCTCTTCCGGTTCGAGGAGCACGACGTGTACCTGCCGATGGTCACGCTGGAGGAGCTGGACGACAACAAGAAGGGCATGAGCGAGGTGTCGAGGAACGCGCGCCAGGCAAGCCGCTTCCTGGATGAAATCGTCTCCACCGAAAAGCTGAACATCAAGGACGGCCTGCCGATCCGCATCAAGGAAGGCCAGCACTCGAAGGGACGCCTGTTCCTGCAGACCGAGGCGATCAACGGCAACCTGCCGGCGACGCTCGCCTCAGGCAAGACCGACAACCAGATCCTCGCGGTGGTGCGCCACCTGCAGGAGCAGGAGCCCGAGCGCCAGGTCGTGCTGGTGTCGAAGGACATCAACATGCGCATCAAGGCGCGCGCCCTCGGGCTCGCCGCGGAGGACTACTTCAACGACAAGGTGCTCGAGGACGCCGACCTTCTCTATACCGGCGTGCGGCACCTGCCGAAGGATTTCTGGGACAGCCACGGCAAGGACATGGAGTCGTGGAAGAAGGAAGGCCACACCTACTACCGCGTGCGCGGGCCGCTGGTGCCGAAGCTGCACGTGAACGAGTTCGTCTACGACGAGTCGGGCGAGCGGCCGCTCTACGCGCTGGTGAAGGAGATTGCGGGCCGCATGGCGGTGCTCGAGACGCTGCGCGACTACACCCACGCCAAGAACTCCGTGTGGGGCATCACCGCGCGCAACCGCGAGCAGAACTTCGCGCTGAATCTCCTGATGAACCCCGCGGTCGATTTCGTGACGCTCCTCGGCCAGGCGGGCACCGGCAAGACGCTGCTCGCGCTCGCCGCCGGCCTCACCCAGGTGCTCGACGAGAAGCGCTATTCCGAGATCATCATGACGCGGGTCACGGTGCCGCTCGGCGAAGACATCGGGTTCCTGCCGGGCACCGAGGAGGAGACGATGCAGCCCTGGATGGGCGCGCTCGAGGACAACCTCGACGTCCTCAACACCTCCGACGAGTCGGGCGGCGAATGGGGTCGAGCCGCCACGCGCGATCTGGTCAGATCCAGGATCAAGATCAAATCGCTCAACTTCATGCGCGGGCGCACCTTCGTCAACAAGTGGCTCATCATCGACGAGGCGCAGAACCTGACGCCCAAGCAGATGAAGACCCTCGTCACGCGCGCCGGGCCGGGCACCAAGGTGGTGTGCCTTGGCAACATCGCCCAGATCGACACGCCGTACCTCACCGAGGGCAGCTCGGGACTGACCTACGTGGTCGACCGCATGAAGGATTGGGGTCACGCCGGCCACGTGACGCTTGCCCGCGGCGAGCGCTCGCGCCTCGCCGACCACGCCGCCGACGTGCTCTGACTTGTTGCCCCCCGGTTAAGGGGGGAGTGAGCCAAAGCGAACGGTCTTTCTGCTAGATTCGCAGCCTTCTCTCGAGGACTTTCCATGACTCTTTCCGTACGCACCGTTGCTTTCATCTTGCTTGCGTTCTTCGCCGGCGCGGCCGCGGCCCAGTACCAGCCGCAGGTTGGACAGGCGGGCAAGGACGTGATCTGGGTCCCCACCCCCGACGAAGTGGTCGACCGCATGCTGACGATGGCGCAGGTCACGCCGCAGGACTTCGTGATGGACCTCGGCGCGGGCGACGGCAAGATCGCGATCGCGGCGGCGAAGAAGTTCGGCGCGCGCGCGGTCGGCATCGAGTACAACGCCGAGATGGCGAAGCACGCGAACGCCAACGCAGCCGCGGCGGGCGTCGCCGGCAACGGCCCCGGCAAGGCGACCATCCGCCAGGCCGACATCTTCCAGACCGACATCAAGGATGCGACCGTCATCACGCTCTATCTGCTGCCGGCGCTCAACATGAAGCTGCGGCCGCAGATCCTCGCCATGCGTCCCGGCACGCGCGTGGTTTCGCATTCGTTCACCATGGAGGATTGGGAGGCCGACGAAATCTCGACGCTCGACGGCCGCCGCGCCTACTTCTGGGTGGTGCCTGCGCAGGTCATGGGCAACTGGACGCTGGAGGCCAACAGCCAGCGCCTGGATCTCACGCTCGAGCAGACCTTCCAGAAGATCAACGGCTCCGTTGGGTTCGCGCCGGTGCACGCCGGCCTGCGCGACACGCGCCTGCGCGGCCCGTTCATCCAGTTCTCCTACGTCGGGCAGGACGGCGTGCGGCGCGACTTCAACGGCCGGGTGAACGGCACGAAGATGGAAGGCAGCTTCAGGGACGAGAAAGGCGGCGAGGGCAAGTGGACCGCCGCCAAGAAGTAGCGTTCGTCTAGCCCGGTTTTTAGCCCTGCTCGGGCGGCAGGCTCTTGTGCGAGCCGTCGCAGAAGGGCATCGACTTCGAGCGCTTGCAGCCGCAGAGCCACACCTTCTGCGCCTCGCTCATGGTGAACCTGACCGGCTTGAGCTCGGTCTCCTTGTGCGAGCCGTCGCAGAAGGGCTGGCGGCGCGAGCGGCCGCAGCGGCACCACCAGTAATCCCCGGGGGCAAGCTCGACGGCGTACGGGCCGCGCTGCGCGATATGAGGCTCTGCCATGACGCCTCCTGGTTGTAGTTCTAATACGAACCCGGATCCTGATAATTCTCGAACCGGGTATGTTGCCCCAGGAAGGTTAGCTTAATCGTGCCGATCGGGCCATTCCTCTGCTTGCCGATGATGACCTCGGCGAGGCCGCGCTGGTCCTCGGGCAGGTCGGGCTTGTAGACCACCTCGCGGTAGATGAACAGGATGACGTCGGCGTCCTGCTCGATGGCGCCCGACTCGCGCAGGTCCGACATCACCGGCCGGCGGTCCGGGCGCTGATCGACCGCGCGGTTGAGCTGCGAAAGCGCGACCACAGGCACGTCCAGCTCCTTGGCCATCGCCTTGAGCGAGCGCGAGATCT
>JBJMWH010000570.1:0-3713 GCA_045810245.1 Burkholderiales bacterium
GTGCGCTCGGGATCGGCTCTGAAACCGCTGGGACGCGCGCGCCGGGAATGTTCCTGGAGCGCGCCGGCGATGGCGCGCGCGCCGCTGACCGTGCCGATGCGCCAGGTGAGGGCGAGGACGTCGCGCCAGTGGCTGTCTGGATCGAACAGGTTTTCGAGCGAGGCTCGATCCCTCGCAAGGGCGTGCTCGAATCGGGCGAACCAATGGTTCGCGATCGTCGCCAGGGTTTCGGTGCCGGCCAGCATCAGCGCTTGCTCATTAGAATAGCGCGTCCGTATGGAAAGTATGGGAAGGCTCTGCGTCTTTTGTGGCTCGAGTCCGGGGCACGATCCGGCGTACGCGGCGGCGGCCGCGCAGGTTGGCCGGGTGCTCGCTCGGCGCGGCATCGGGCTGGTGTACGGCGGCGGACGGGTCGGGCTGATGGGGACGCTCGCCGACGCGGCGCTCGCCGCCGGGGGCGAGGTGATCGGAGTGATTCCCCAGGCGCTGCTCGAGCGCGAGCTCGGTCACCGCGGATTGACTGAGCTGCGCGTGGTCGACTCCATGCACGCGCGCAAGGCGCTCATGGGCGATTTGGCGAAGGGCTTCATTGCTCTGCCCGGCGGCATCGGCACGCTCGAGGAGCTGTTCGAAGTCTGGAGCTGGGCGCAGCTCGGGCTGCACCGCAAGCCTTGCGGTCTGCTCGATGTGCAGGGATTCTTCGCGCCGTTGGTCGGCTTCCTCGACCGGCAGGTCGAGGCCGGGTTCATCGATCCGACTTACCGCGCCATGCTGATGGTCGCGTCTACGCCGGAAGCGCTTCTCGATGCGTTTGCCGCCTATGAACCGCCGGCGGATAAATGGACCGCTTCGGTCAGGCGAGCGTGAGCCCGATGCTCGCGCGCACCGTGCCGTCGGCGCCCGGGCGCGGGCGCGAAACCCGGCCCTCCGCCGAGCGCCCGCGGTAGGTCACGCGGTAGCGCGGCGTGGTGGTAACGAGCATGAACCGCCCGTCCGCGTCGGTCGCGGTGCTTGGCCGTCCCGCGGCGACGACCGCGCCGCAAAGCGGCTTGCCGTCCGAACCAACGACCCGGCCCGAAAGCAGGAGCTTTTGCGGTTCTTCAGCGGTGGGCAATGCGGCGAAAGCGGCCGGCGCGAAGACCGCGCCGAGGCTGGCGATGATCACTTGTCTGCGCCGAGGAGATAACATAGCGCCCGGATAATACCCCTGCACAACTGTCAACGGGAAGGTCAGCCCCATGAAACTCCTCTACTTCAACGATTACCGCCTGGGCGTGCTGAAGGGCGACCGGGTCGTCGACGTCACGCAGGTGGTCCAGAACGTACCGCATACCGGCCCGGGGAACCTGATCAACGGCGTAATCGAGCGCTGGGCCGACCTGCGCGGCCCGATCGACCAGGCCGCGGGCTCAGGTTCCAATGGCGGCAGCGGCCTGCCGGTCGCGGAGGTCAAGATCCGCCCGCCGCTTCCGAAGCCCGTCAACATCGATTGCATGGCGGTGAACTACATGGAGGACGGCACGCGGAAGGAGCCGGCGCCGATCAACGCCTTCCTCAAGTCGCCGGGCTGCATCGTCGGCCACGGCGAAACCGTCGTCATGCCCGACATTCCCTTCTCCATCTTCGAGGGCGAGGCCGAGCTCGCGGTGGTGATCGGCAGGCGCGCGAAGAACGTGCCTGCGTCGCGCGCGATGGAGTACGTGTTCGGCTATACCTGCTTCATCGACGGCTCGGCGCGCGACGCCACCACGCTGGGCAACTCGTTCTACCAGGTGAAGTCGCGCGATACCTTCGCGCCGCTCGGGCCCTACATCGCCACGGCCGACGAGATCAAGGATCCGCACAAGCTCCAGGTGAAGCTCTCGGTGAACGGCGCGCTCAAGCAGAGCTATAACACGAGCGACATGGCGAACAAGATCCCGCGCTGCATCGAGTGGATTTCGGGCATCCACGAGCTCGAGCCGGGCGACGTCCTTGCCACCGGAACCAACCACCGCGGCCTCTCGGCACTGCAGAACGGCGATACGGTGGAGCTGGAGATCGACAACCTGGGCAAGCTCGTCGTCAAAGTCCAGGACGACCTCAGCCGCACCTGGGCGCGCGAGACGCGGCTCGAGCGCGAGCAGAAGGGGCTGAAGGGCTATACGCCCCAGCTCACCGGGAAGTACGCGAAGGCGTAAGCCTGGACGCTACGCGTATTCCTGCGACACGTCCTTGTTGGTGTAGTCGCGCAGCATGAGCGTCGCCGCCACGCTGATGACCGAACACGCCAGGATGTAGAGCGCGATGGCGTAGCCAGTCTTGTAATGCGCGAAGAGCGCCGCCGCGATCAGCGGCGCCGGTCCGCCGGCGATGATGGAGGCGAGCTGATACCCCATCGATGAGCCGCTGTAGCGCAGCCTCGGGGTAAACGACTCGGCGATCAGCGCGGCCTGCGGCCCGTACATCATGTCGTGCGGGATGAGCGACATGACGACGGCGACGAAGATCCATGCCGCGCTGCCGCTGCTGAGCATACCGAAGTAGGCGAATCCGAAAATGCCGGTCACGATCGCGCCGACCAGGTAGACCTTGCGCCGCCCCAGCCGGTCGGAGATGTGGCCGAAGATCGGGATGGTGAAGAACGAGACGAACGAGGCGCACATCACCGCGGCGAGCAGGAAGTCTCGCGTCACCTGCAGGTTGCCGGTCGCGTAGCTGAAGATGAACGCGGTGAAGATGTAGAAGGGCGCCTGCTCCGCCATGCGCGCGAAGCACGAGAGCAGGATCTCCTTCGGATGCCGCTTGAACACTTCGAGCATGGGCGTGCGCTCGAGACGTTTCTGCTCCACCAGGCGCGTGAACACCGGCGTCTCCATGATCTTCAGCCGGATGTAGAGCCCGATCGCGACGAGCACGATGCTCAGGGCGAAGGGCACGCGCCAGCCCCAGGTGAGGAACGCCGGGCCCGAAAGCTCGCTGCAGATGAGCACGACCAGATTGGCGATGAACAGTCCCGCCGGCACGCCGAACTGCGGCCACGACGCGACGAAGCCCCGATGCTGGTTGGTGCGCGCCCATTCCATCGACATCAGCACCGAGCCGCCCCATTCGCCGCCGACGCCCACGCCCTGGAGGAAGCGCAGCACGGTCAGGATCACCGCGCCCCAGATACCGATGCTCTCGTAGGTCGGCACGAAGGCCACCAGGAACGTGGCCACCCCCATCAGGAGGAGGGTGGCGATCAGCGCCGACTTGCGGCCGAGCCGGTCACCCCAGTGGCCGAAGATCGCCGCCCCCACGGGCCGGGCGGCGAAGCCCACGGCGTAGATCGTGAAGGCTTGCAGCGTGCCCACCAGCGGCTCGGACTGCGGGAAGTAGAGCTTGGCGAACACCAGGCCGGTGACGGTGCTGTACAGGAAGAAGTCGTACCACTCGATCGTCGTGCCGATGGTGCTGGCGACGGCCGCCTTGGTGCGTTGCGAGCGGGCGACGGTGCTCGCATCCCGCGGTCCCGGGTTCGTATCGGTAGCCATCGGAGACCCCTCCCACGTCGCAACCATGTGGCCGCTGCCACGCTCCGCCATTCCGGGGCACCCGTCAAACGAAGCGGGGAAGGCCGGAGGGACGGTGCACGGGAGCGGCCTGCGCCCGCCGGGTGACAACCGCCGGCCCGGCTCGCGCGTCTGAGGACCAGTTGCCCGCGGTGTGTCCGCGAGCGTTCCGGAGCGAGG
>JBJMWH010000571.1:0-4772 GCA_045810245.1 Burkholderiales bacterium
CGAGCGTGGTCAATCCGAACATGCGGCTCTCCCTGGTTGGACCCCGCGCGCATCGTAGGGCGCGGGCGGCGGCGCCGCAACTGCTACGTCTTGACGAGGAGCGCCACCGGGAAGCGCGCGAGCAGCGCCGCGACCTGCAGCCTTGCCTCGAGGCGGTGCTTTACTGCCGTCATCGCGTCGACGAATTCGCCGCGAAGATCTTCGGGCAGCGAAATGGCCGCCTCGCCCCAAACGGGCGCGCCGACTGGAGCGGCATCGGGCGTGCCTAACAGCCGCGCAAAGAGCCGCGGCGCGACCGCGATCGCGGCCTTGCCGTTGCGCCTGAGCGCGAAGGCGACGATGTTCTCCTCGCGTCCGGAATCGGCGTACAGGGGTAGGTAGCGGCCGCGGTGGAAAAGCTCCGGGTGCGCTCGCCGCACGGCGAGGCCCTTGCGGATGATGTGCAGCTTCGCCCGCCCGTCAGGTAGTGAACCGAGCAGCGAAGATAGATCCGGTTCTTCTTCATCGAGATACTTCTTTCGAGTTTCGTAATCCACGGGCCGGCGGTTGTCGGGGTCCACCAGGCTGAAGTCGAAGAGCTCGGTCCCCTGGTAGTAATCGGGCACGCCCGGAGAGGCGACCTTGAGCAGCGCCTGCGAGAGTGACACGAGCATGCCGAAGCGCGCGATGCGCGGGACCGCGTCGTTCACCTCCTTCACGAACGCAGGGCTTTCGAGCGACTGAACCACGAAGCGCTCGAGCGCCGATTCGTACTCGGCGTCGGGGTTGATCCAGCTCGTGCGCTGCTTGGCCTCGCGCACCGCTTTCAGCATGTAGGCCTTGAGCCGCTCCTTCAGTATTGGTAATTCACTTTCTGAAGGAGGCGTATGGGGCCAAATTCCGATCAGAGCCTGATAGAAGTGATATTCGTCGGCGCGCGACGGAAAGCTGTCGCCGCCGGCCTCGGTGCGGCGGCTGCGGTTCGCGAGATGCCAGCGCCGCAGGAGCAGCAGCCACGCCGAGCTCATCTCGGAGAGCACGCCGAGGCGCGCGCGCACGTCCTCGGAGCGCATCGTGTCGTGGGTCGAGCTTGCGAGCATGGTGCCGGACCAGTGCTTCGCGCGGTCTTCGCTCGCCGCGTGGAACGCCTTCAGGGAGAAGCCGAAGTTGCGCGGATCGTTGCCGACCTCGTTCAGCGCGATCAGGCGGTGGTAGCGGTAGAACGCGGTGTCCTCGACCCCCTTCGCGACCACCGGCGCGGTGAGCTGCTGGAAGCGCATCGCGAACTCGAGCATCGCCCGCCGGCGCGCCCCCGCGGCCGGCGCGGCCTCGAGCGTGAGCACGCTCCTTACGAAGTCGAACACGCTCGGGTCGGCGACGCGGCTCGCGCGGCGCGCCGCCTTCACCGCCCAGTCGATGTAGCGCCGGTCGGTGTCGGAGACCGCGCGCGCGCTGACATAGGTGCGGTACACCGGGAAGAGCGCCGCGATCTCGGCGAGCGCCCTGCGCAGGCCACTCTCGGTGTAGTCGCGCGTGCGCCGGTTGCCCGACGCGATGCGTGCAAGGCGCTGCGCCAGGCCGGCGAGCTCCGCGGCGAGCGTGGTGCTCATGATGAGGAGCCGGCTGAAGCGCGAGAGCTCGTCGAAGGACGCGCGCTCGCCGGTGAAGCGCTGGTAGATGCGCTCGAAACGCTCGCCCGCCGCCGGGTCGATAAAGGCACCGGTCAGCAGATTGGCGTAGCGGTAACCGGTCGTGCCGTGCACCTTCCAGTGCGCCGGCAGCGCCTCGTGGTCGGCGAGAATCTTCTCGACCACGACCCAGGGCCGCTCGGCGAGCGTCTGCAGGCGCTCGAAGTACTGCTCGGGATCCGAAAGCCCGTCCGGATGGTCGATCCGCAGGCCGTCGACGCCGGGCTCGGCCGCGATCTTGCCGATGAGCGAGTGCGTCGCCTCGAATACGGCCTTGTCCTCCTGGCGCAGGGCCGCCAGGTCCGTGATCTCGAAGAAGCGCCGGTAGTTGATCTCGTCCGACGCAACGCGCCAGAACGAAAGCCGGTAGTACTGCTTCTCGAGCAGGCGATGCAGCGCGAGCGGATCCTTGGTCGGCTTGAGGCCGCGCTGGCTCCTCTCGTTGAGGGGGAAGACCTGGTCGTAATACGCCACCCGCCACGGCCCTTTCTTGCCGTCGCGCGAGAGCTTGATCTCGCCTTCGTCGAGGGCCTCGCCGTAGTGCCTGCCGAGGACCGGCAGCAGAAGCCGGCCGCCGCCGCGCTGCCAGTCGATGTCGAAGAACTTGGCGTACGGCGACGCACGGCCCTTCGCGAGAACGTCCTGCCACCAGGGGTTGTCGGCGTGCAGCACGCCCAGATGGTTCGGCACGATGTCCATCACGAGGCCCATGCCGTGGCGGCGCAGCGCGTCGAGCAGCCCGCGCAGGTCGGCTTCGGTGCCGATCTCCGGATTGATCTTGCCGTGGTCGACGATGTCGTAGCCGTGCGTGCTGCCCGGACGCGCCTTGAGAAACGGGGACGCGTACACGTGGCTCACGCCGAGCTGCGCGAGGTAGGGCACGAGAGCGGTCGCATCCGTAAAGCGGAAGCCCTTGTGGAGCTGCAGGCGGTACGTAGCGAGCGGAACTCGCCTGGGACCGGACGTAGAGGGAGAAGCGTCTTTCGCCGCCGAACGTTGCGCCATGCTGGCGGCGAGCTGCTGCATCCGAGGATCGGAGTTCCAGCGCTCGAGTGCCACGGGAAGCTTGCGCCGCCAGTTCGGATGCTGGTCGACCGTGCCCGGGAGGTTCGCTTGCTCGACGAGCTCGAACACGTCCTCGGGCTGCACCATCAGCAGCTTCGACGGCGTGCGGGCGAGAAAAGCGTGCGCCCCGGCTGCCGAGGTGTCGAAGCCATGGCGCTCGAGCGCCCGCCTGAGCTTTTCCTTCTCCACTTCGCGCTGCTCGCGCTCCTTCGTCGGGTCGACGGTGAGGCCGAACTGCTCGCGCAGCTTGAGGTCGTGTCCCGCCCAGAACCCGCGCCATGTCGGCAGGTCGTGGGTGCTGACGCAGGTCAGCGCCTCGCGCGGATACGCCTCGGGCGCTGAAAAACCGCCGGCGGCGTCCTTCTCGAAGAACAGCGGGCGGTAGGAGAGCACCCCGGCATGGTTCAGCGCCTTGCGCAGCTCCGCCGTAACGGTTCCCAGGTCCTCGCCGATGACCATGCAGCGGTTGCGGCGGCTCTCCTGCGCGAGGAGGCCGAGCAGGTCCTCGAGCGGATAGTGGACATAGCCGCCCTTGTCGGGCTTGTTGCCCCCTGGAATCCAGTACAGGCGCGAGAGCGCCATCACGTGATCGAGGCGCAGGGCCCCGCCCTGCGGCATGTTGGCGCGCAGCAGCTCGACGAAGGGACGGTAGCCCGCGGCGCGCAGCGCGCGCGGCGAATAGGGCGGCAAGCCCCAGTCCTGCCCGCGCGGATTGAATTCGTCGGGCGGTGCGCCGATCGATGCGCTGGTGGCGTACGCGGCGCGGTCCGACCACACCTCGGCGCCGCCGCGGTCGGCGCCGAGGGCGAGGTCGAAATAAAGGCCCACCGGCATGCCGAGCTCCTGCGCGCGCCGCTGCGCGAGGTCGAGCTGCTGGCGGGCGTTCCACTGCAAGTAGGCATGAAACTCCACGCGGTCTTTCTTCTTTTCGGAAAACCTGCTCACCGCGGGCGCCGACGGATCCTGGTACTGCGCCGGCCAGCTCTGCCAGCCGCCGCTGCCGAGCTCCTCGCGCAGCGCCTCGTACAAGGCATAGTCGCGCAGCTCCTTCGGGCTCTTCGCATGCCATTCGGCGAAGCGGCGGCGCCGCGCGCGACGCTGGCGGAAGCAGGCATACAGCAGCTCGAGCACCTCGTGCTTCGCCGCGCGGACGCCGTCGTAGTCGACGAGCTCGGCCTTTCTCAGCTGGAGCAGCCGGGCGAGAAATGCGCGCGACTGCGTGAGCCGCTGCGCCGCGGCGCATTGCGCGAACTCGGAAATCGATTCGATGTCGAGGTAGACCGTGTTGAGGGCGTGGCGGCTCGAAGGGCTGTAGGGGCTGACGTAGGCCGCGTGCAGCGGATTGACGCCGACCACACCGGCGCCGAGGCTTGCCGCGAGCTCGATCAGCGAGCGCAGATCGCCGAAATCGCCGATGCCCCAGTTGCGCTGCGAGCGCACCCCGTAAAGCTGGACCATGAAGCCCCACAGGCGGCCGCCCTTCGCGAGCCGCTCCGGCTGGTAGCTCGCGCCTTTCTCCACAATGATCTTCTTTTTGGGACGACGGGGGCCGAGCGCGCTCTCCAGCGCGCGCCGGGTCTCGGCATCGAGCCTGTGTTCGCGCTGCCAGACGTCGACGTAGCTCGGCGCGACCTCGCTCAACCGATCCACCAGCGCGCGGTCCAGGGATCAAGGCGTGTGCCGTTGCCGTTTCCCCAGAGCAGGCGCCCGCGCGGCGCTGAATCGGTCGCGATCGCCGCATCCGAGAAATTCGCCCTGAGAACGAGCTCGTCCCAGACCACCTCGAAGGCGCGCTCGCCGAGCATGCGGTAGCGGCCGGGGCCGAACCTGCGCGGGGCGATCTCGGTTCGCCTCAGCTCGAGCAGCTGCCTGTAGTGCGTGAGCCAGCCGCGGCCCTGCGCGCCGCGCGCGTCCTTCCAGCGCAGCACGCAGCGCTTGAAGGTCTGCTCGGACAGCGGATCGGGAATGCGCGCGCGCGCCTTGGCGTCGGCGAACGCGGCGAACCGGGCGAACTCCTCGCGCCGGCCGTTGCGCACCGCT
>JBJMWH010000572.1:0-5846 GCA_045810245.1 Burkholderiales bacterium
CGACCTTGGCGGGCTCGAGCTGGTCGGCCCCGATTCGCCGGACGAGGCACTCGAGGAAGTGGCCTTCGCCTTCGTCGAGGAATGGATCTGGTACGACGAGGAGGACGCGGTGCTCGAGCGCGCGCGCTACGCGAACTACGGTTATCCGGTGCACGGCGCGAATCTGCGCGCCGAGAAGCTGCATCTCCTCCGCGATCGCGGCCTGCGCTTCTCCTCGCTCGATGCCGCGGCCGAGGCCCGCGCGGCGCGCGCGGCTCTCATTGAGCAATGGCTGAAGCGGGCGTAGCCGGGGAGACGCGTCGCCGCTCGGTGCAGTGCGCCTCGCCCAAGGGGCTGCACCGCATGGCTTATCTCGAATGGGGCGAAGCGCGAAACCGCGATGTCGTGATCTGTGTCCACGGGCTCACGCGCACCAGCCGCGATTTCGACGCGCTGGCGCGTGCGCTCTGCGGCCGGTTCCGGGTCGTCTGCCCCGATGTCGCCGGGCGCGGCGACTCCGAGCGTCTGCCCGACCCGATGCTCTACGGCGTGCCGCAGTACGCGGCCGACATGGTGACGCTGATCGCGCGGCTCGACGTCGAGTCGGTAAGCTGGGTCGGCACGTCGATGGGCGGCCTCATCGGGATGGCGCTCGCGGCTCAGGCGGGCTCGCCGGTCAAGCGCATGGTGCTGAACGACGTCGGCCCGGTCATCACCAAGGCTTCGCTCGAACGGATTGCCTCTTACGTCGGCAAGGCGCCGAATTTTGCGAGCGTCGAGGAAGCCGAGCGCTACATCCGCGCGATTTCGGCGCCTTTCGGCCCGCACAGCGACGCGCAATGGCGCTTCCTCACCGAGACGTGGCTGCGGCGCAACGACGACGGCAGCTGGCGTGCGCACTACGACCCGCGCATCGGCGAGCCGCGCCTGGTGCCGCAGACCGACCTCGAGCTCTGGAACCTGTACGACGCGGTGCGCTGCCCGACGCTGCTCGTTCGCGGCGAGCTCTCCGATCTTCTTGCGCGCGAAACCGCGAACGAGATGGCAAAGCGCGGACCGCGCGCCAGGGTGGTGGAGATCCGCGGCGTCGGGCACGCGCCGACGCTGCTGCACCCGGATCAAATCGCCGTGGTGCGCGATTTTCTTCTCCAGGGAACGTGATGGGCACAGGTTTTGTGCTGCTCCTCGCGTTCGTCGCAATACCTGCGGCGGCGCAATCGACCCTGGAAGCGGTGCGTAACAAGGGCTTCGTGCAATGCGGGGTGAACACGGGCCTCGCCGGGTTCTCGCTGCCCGACTCGAAGGGTATCTGGCGCGGCATCGACGTCGACCTCTGCCGCGCAGTGGCCGCCGCGGTGCTCGGCGACGCCGGCAAGGTGCGCTTCACGCCGCTCACCTCGCAGCAGCGCTTCACCGCGCTGCAATCGGGCGAGGTGGACATCCTCGCGCGCAACACCACCTGGACGCTGACGCGCGACACGAGCCTCGGCCTCAACTTCGCCGGCGTCAATTACTACGACGGGCAGGGTTTCATGGTTCACCGCAAGCTGAACGTGAAGAGCGTGAAGGAGCTGAACGGTGCGACCGTGTGCGTGCAGCCGGGGACGACCAACGAGCTCAATCTCGCCGACTACTTCCGCGCCAACGGGATGAAGTTCAGGCCGGTGGTGATCGAGAAGCTCGAAGAGGTGCTGAATGCCTATTTCGTGGGCCGCTGCGACGCCTTTACGACCGACCATTCCGGCCTGGTCGCGCTGCGCGGCTCGCGCGTACCCAAGCCGGAAGACCACGTCGTGCTGCCCGAGATCATCTCGAAAGAACCGCTCGGTCCCGCGGTGCGCCACGGCGACGACCGCTGGTTCGACGTGGTGAAGTGGTCGCTCTTCGCGATGATCGAGGCCGAGGAGCTCGGGCTCGGCTCGAAGAACATCGACGAGCAGGCGAAGGGCGCCGGCCCCGCGCTTCAGCGCTTCGTCGGCGCCTCCGGCGAGCTCGGCAAGATGCTGGGCCTCGACAATCGCTGGGCGTTCAACATCGTGAAGCAGGTCGGCAACTACGGCGAGAGCTTCGACGCGAACCTCAAGCCGCTCGGCTTCGAGCGCGGCCTGAACCGGCTGTGGACCCAGGGCGGCCTGATGTACGCCCCCCCGATACGATGATCTTGAAAAGCGTTGTTGCATTTGTCCTGGCGGTTGCGAGCTTCGCCACCGTCGCTCAAAACTACCCATCCAAGCCCATACGCATCATCGTGCCGTTCGCGCCCGGCGGCGGCACCGACTTCATCGCGCGCTTCATGGCGCAGCGGCTCTCCGCGACCATGGGACAGCAGTTCGTGGTCGAGAACCGCGCCGGCGCCGGGAGCACGATCGGCACCGAGGCCGGGCTCAAGTCGCCGCCCGACGGCTACACGCTGACCATCGTGTCGAACAGCTACGCGGCCAACGCGAGCCTCTACAAGCTGCGCTTCGATCCGATCGCCGACATGACCCCGGTGATCCAGATCTCGAGCGGACCGTACATGGTGGTGGTGCATCCCTCGCTTCCGGTGAAGAACCTGCGCGAGCTCATCGCGCTCGCGAAGGCCGAGCCCGGCCGCGTCTTCTTCGCTTCTTCCGGACAGGGCAGCATCAACCATCTCGCCACCGAGCTCCTCGCCAGCATGGCTGGATTCAAGCTGAATCACGTCCCTTACAAGGGCACCGGCCCGGCGCTCGCGGACACCCTCGGCGGGCAGACCAATGCCACGCTCGGCAGCACCGCCTCCACGCTGCCGCACGTGCGCACCGGGCGCCTGCGCGCGCTGGCCGTCACGACCGCGAAGCGCATCGCCTCGGAACCCGAGATTCCCACGGTCGCCGAAGCCGGCGTCCCCGGCTACGAGACCGTCCTGTGGCACGGGCTGATTGGACCCAAGGGCCTTCCGGCCCCGGTGATCGAGCGGCTGAACGCCGAGGTGTCGAAGGTCCTGCAGCTCAAGGAAACGGCCGAGCAGCTCCAGAGCGACGGCGTGTCGCCCGCGGGCAGCACGCCGGGAGAATTCCTCGCCGCGATCACGAAGGAGATCGCACTATGGCGCCGCGTGGTGAACGACGCAGGCGTGAAGCTCGAGTAGCGGAACAATTCCTCATTGCCGTGCACTTCGAAATTGCCGCGGCGGCGGCCGGGCGGTAAGGTAGGCGCACAAGAAAAGACGGCGAAGGGGGAAACCATGCCGCTCCTGGGTGCGCTCGTCCTGCTGGTCCAGTTGAGCTTTGCCTATCACGCGCTGAAGACGCGCCGGCCGTACTGGTGGATCTTCATCATCATGGGATTCCCGGCCATGGGCTGCGTGCTCTACTACTTCATCGAAGTGTTTCCGTCTTCGCGCGAGAGCCGCAGCGCGCATAAGGCGGCGCGTGCGATCGCGCGTGCGCTCGATCCCGACAAGGATCTGCGCGCCCGCGTCGCCGACGTCGAAGCCTGCGGCAGCGTCGAGAACCGCATGCTGCTGGCGCGCGAATGCATGGAGCAGGGCATGCACGCCGAGGCGGCGTCTCTCTACCGCAGTTGTCTCGCCGGAGTGCACGAATCCGATCCCGACATCCGCTATGGCCTCGCCGGCGTGCTCTTCATGGAGGGCAAATACCAGGAGGCGCTCGAGCTGGCCCGGCGCCTCCGCGCGTCGCATCCCGGTTTCCGGCCGGCCGATGTCGGCCTTCTCCTCGCGTGCGCGCTCGAAGGCGCGAACCGCCTGGACGAGGCGCTCGCCGAGCTCGGCGTCCTCGCCGACACCTATCCCGGCGAGGAAGGGCGCTGGCGCTACGGCGCGTTGCTCAGGCGCCTCGGCCGCAACGCGGATGCGCAGGCGGTATTCCTTCGAATGCTGCGCAATGCCGAGCGCCAGCCCCCGCACTACCGCGAAGCGCAGCGCGATTGGCTGAAGCTCGCGCGTGAGAGCATGCAGGCCTAGATGAATCCCTATGCGCCACCGGAGGCGACCCTCCACGACCAGCCCGCGAAGCCCGGCTCCGCGTTCAAGGCCATAGCGCTCGGCCTCGCGGTGGACATTGGCGGTTCGCTGATCGGCACGGTCCTGCTCGCGCTCGTCTACGGCGCGGCCCTCGGCGCCGCCGGCGTCAAGGGCGAGGAGATCGCCGCGACCATGCAGGCCTCGGCGCCCGACTCGTGGTTCTTCTCCCTCGGGATGCTGGTCGGCCTCGGCTTCTCGGTGCTCGGCGGCTATGTCTGCGCCCGGATCGCGCGGCGCTCGGAGCTCAAGCTCGGCGCCATCCTCGCCGCGCTCTCGGCAATCAGTGGCCTAGCCATTGCAGGCGACGACCAGCAGCTCGGCACGCTGCTGAGCCTCACGCTTCTGGGCATCGGCGCCGTGCTCGCCGGCGCGCGGCTGGGACTCGCGAAGAACCGCACCGGCAGGTAGGTCGGCTCATCCCGGCGAACCCCCAGGGCACGCGGGCGTCTAACGAGTCGCGCCTATGCGTTCCACCTACGTTCTCGCCGTTGTGACCTGTCTCTTCGCTGCGACAGCCTGCGCCGAGCGTTCTCAGCTAACGCCCGAACAGACCGTCGGTTCAGACCCGGTGCTCCCCGCACCGAGCAGCACGCCGATTCCCACCATGCACGTCGCCCCGGCGAAAGGCTGGCCAACCGGGGCCAAGCCGGCTTCGCCCGAGGGCCGCAACGTGACCGCGTTCGCGACGGGACTCGAGCATCCGCGCTGGGTTTACGTGCTGCCGAACGGCGACGTGCTGGTCGCCGAGACCAACGCCCCACAGCGTCCCGACGAGGGCAAAGGCGTCAGGGGCCGAGTCATGAAGCTTATGCAGACCAAGGCGGGCGCGGGCGTGCCGAGCCCGAATCGCATCATCCTGCTGCGCGACGCCGACGGCGATGGGGTCGCCGAGACGCGCTCGACGTTCCTTGAAAACCTCAACTCGCCCTTCGGCATGGCGCTGGTCGGAGAGACGCTCTATGTCGCGAACACCGACGCAGTCGTGCGCTTTCCATACAAAAACGGTGAACAGAAAATCACGGCCGAGGGCGTGAAGGTGGTCGATCTCCCGGCCGGGACGCGCAACCACCACTGGACCAAGAACCTGATCGCGAGCCCCGATGGCGCGAAGCTCTACGTAACGGTCGGCTCGAACAGCAACGCCGCCGAGAACGGCATCGAGGTCGAGGAAGGTCGCGCCGCGATCTGGGAAGTCGACACAAAGACCGGCGCGCACCGCATCTTCGCCTCGGGCCTGCGCAACCCGAACGGCCTCGCGTGGGAGCCGAAGACCGGCGCGCTGTGGACCGTAGTCAATGAGCGCGACGAGCTCGGCAACGACCTCGTGCCCGATTACCTCACCGCGGTGCGCGACGGCGCCTTTTACGGCTGGCCTTACAGCTACTACGGTCCGAACGTCGACAAGCGCGTCAAGCCTCAGCGCCCCGACCTCGTCGCCAAGGCGATCAAGCCCGACTACGCCCTCGGCTCTCACGTCGCCGCCCTCGGCCTCGCGGTGACGAACGAAGGCGCCTACATCGGCCAGCACGGCTCGTGGAACCGCAAGCCGTTCTCCGGCTACAACGTCGTCTTCGTTCCCTTCAGCAACGGCAAACCTTCCGGCCAGCCGGTCGAAGTGCTCAACGGCTTCCTGGGTCCCAGGGGCGAAGCCTACGGCCGCCCGGTCGGCGTTGCCTTCGACAAGCGCGGCGGACTCCTCGTCGCCGACGACGTCGGCAACGCGATCTGGCGCCTCGCGCCTCGCTAACGAAGCGCGTTGGGCGCCCGGCGCCCGGAAAACAAGATAAACCACATGGTGCAGTGCACGGAGGCGTCCTCGGTGCGTCCACCGCCCCTCCCGGCCGATTCACATTACCCT
>JBJMWH010000573.1:0-9741 GCA_045810245.1 Burkholderiales bacterium
AGGAAGATGTAGTACGCGGGAAGCGGCTGCTCGAGCGCGGGAAAGCCGAGGCCGCGGGTGACGAGGCCGGTCTCGCCGTTCGTGAACTGGCGTAGCCCGAGCACCAGGTTGTGGAAGATGAGCGAGAAGGCGAGGGTCACGATGCCGAGGAAGATCACGCCGAGGCCCCGCAGCACGGAGACGTAGCTGAAGAGGGCGCCCAGGCCGGCGGCGGTGGCGACGCCGAGCGGCACGGAGAGCCAGGGCGAAAGCGCGAGCTGCTTCGTCAGCACCACGGTCATGTACGCCGCCGAGCCGGCGAGGGCCCCCACGCACAGGAAGAGCTGCTTGGTGTGGCCGAAGATCAGGTTGAAGGCCACGGTCCAGGCCATGTACACGAGCGCGAGCGTCGCGAGCCGCATGTAATAGGGGCTGCCGCCGGCCAACAATGGGATGGATGCCAGGAGAAGGCCAAGCAAGACCATGTCCCCGTGAGAGGAAAGAAATTGTTTCCTCATGTGAAGCGCGCGAGCAGGCCCGCGGGCCGCACCAGGATGGTGGCCATGGCGAACGAGAGCAGGATGATGTAAGCGACGTACGCCCCGACGTAGTGGCTCGCGAAGGCGTTCACGATCCCGAGGAGGATGCCTGCCGCGAGCGTGCCGTTGATGCTGCGCACGCCGCCTACAACCGCTACCAGCAGCCCGAGGATGGTGAACTCCGGTCCCATCTCGGTGCCGAGTGAAGAGAACAGGCCCTGGGTCACGCCCGCCACGCCGGCCATCATCGCGGCGAGGCACACGATCAGCGTGCGGGTGCGCGAGGGGTCGATGCCGCAGAGCTCGGCGCCGACCTCGTTCTCGATGATCGAGCGGATGCATTTCCCGAGCAGGGTGAGCTTGAGGAAGGCGAAGAGGCCCGCGAAGATCACCAGCGCGACCAGCGAGGCCGCTAGGCTTGCGGTGCGCATCGGGATGCCGGCGAGCTCGACCTTGGACACCGGCAGCTGGAGCGTGAGCGAGAACTCGGGGACCTGATAGTTGAGGTAGCCGTCGATGACGAACGACAGGCCCAGCGTCAGGATGAGCCCGAGGAGCAGGCGCTCCTCGCCGCGGAAGCGGTACGCCGGCAGCATCAGCGTGCGGTCGACGACGATGCCGAGCACGCCGGCGCCGGCGATGCCGCCCAGGCATGCGATTGCCGGATTGATTCCGTGTGAAAGAAGAACTGCGGTAAGCACGCCACCGACGATCGCGAACTGGCCGTGGGCGAGGTTGAGCACGCCGCCCAAGCCGTAGATCAGGGTGATCCCGACGGCGAGGAGCGAGAGCTGCAGGCCCTGGACGATGCCGTCGAAGACGATGGCGCTCACGCGGCCACCCCCAGGTAGGCCTTGCGGACCGACGCGTCGCCGGCGAGCTCGCACGAGCGTCCGGAGAGCCGGATCGAGCCCTGCTCGAGCACGTAGGCGCGGTCGGTGAGGGCGAGGGCGAGCGCCACCTGCTGCTCGGTCACGACGATGGTGAGCCCGGCGGATTTCAGGCGGAAGAGGTTGCGGTAGAGCTCCGCGACCGCCTTCGGCGCGAGGCCGGTGGAGGGCTCGTCGAGCAGCAGCACCTTGGGCCCGGCCATCAACGCGCGGCCGATCGCGAGCATCTGCTGCTCGCCGCCCGACATGGTGCCGGCGAGCTGGCTGCGGCGCTCCGCGAGGCGCGGAAAAAGATCGCACACCTTGTCCAGGTGCGAAGAAGCGGCGCCGTTCGCGCGCCCCTTTTGCGCATAGGCGCCGAGCTCGAGGTTCTCGAGCACCGTCATGGTAGGGAAGAGCTCGCGCTCGGCGGGCACGTACGCGACGCCCAGGCGCGCCACCTCGAAGGCGCGCAGGCCGTCGAGGGGACGGCCTTCGAAATGCACGCGGCCCCGGCTTGGGCGCAGCATTCCGACCACGGATTTAAGCAGCGTGGTTTTGCCGGCGCCGTTCGGGCCGATGACCGCGATCGCTTCCCCTGCGCGCGCGTCGAGGCTGACTTCGCGCAGCACCGTGGTGAGGCCGTAACCGGCGTGCAGGCCCTCGACCGAAAGCAGCATCAGGCCCCCGTTCCGAGATAGGCCTCGATCACCGCCTCGTTGCGCGCGATTTCGGCCGGCCTGCCGGTGGCGATCACCTCGCCGAAGTTGAGCACCACGATGCGCTCGACTACCTGCATGATCGCCTTCACCAGGTGCTCGACCCAGATGATGGTCACGCCGGTCTCGTCGCGCACGCGCCGGATGAGGCGCATCGAGTCCTCGACCTCGGTGGGATTCAGGCCGCTCATCGCCTCGTCGATCAGCACCATGCGCGGTGCCATGGCGAGCGCGCGGGCGAGCTCGACGTTCTTGCGCTCCTGGAGATTCAGGCTCGCCATCGGCGAATCGCGCCGCGAACCGAGACCGACGAGCTCGAGCGCCTACACCGGACAACTTCCGCCATTCTTGTTTACGAATACAGAGCCGACGGTGACGTTCTCGAGCACGCTCATGCTCTGGAACGAGCGCGGGGTCTGCAGGGTGCGGGCGATGCCCATGCGCGCGACGGCGTGGGTCTTGAGGCCAGTGAGGTCGCGCCCGCCGAAGAGGACCTTGCCGGCCGACGGGCGCAGCACACCCGAGAGCAGGTTGAGGAGCGTGGTCTTGCCTGCGCCGTTGGGACCGATCAGGCCGACGATCTCGCCCGCGCCGGCGCTGAAGCTCACCTGCCTCAGCGCCGCGGTGCCTCCGAAGTGCCTGCTGAGCGACTGCGCTTCGAGGAGCGCCTCATTCCCCCGGGACATACGGCTGCGCCGTCTGCGAGCGGAACACCACCTTCGGGCGCCAGGTCGCGCCGGGGTTCATCTTGCCGGGCGCGCCCTTCTCGTACGAGTACAGGATCGGCGCGGCTTCCTTCATCTCGCCCCACTCGGTGTAGGAGAGCGGCCAGGCGTAGCCGTCGATCTGGAAGCGGCCGGCGTGGACCGCGGCCGCCAGCGCCTTGGGATCGGCGTTCTTCCCGCCCGCCATCGCGGCGGCGACGATCTTCACGATCGCGTAGCCGGAGAGCCCATTGTTGTCGAGCAGGCGCTTCGACTGCGCGTGGTACCTCGCGGCGAGATTCTGGTAGGAGGCGCTGTCGAAGTCGGCGCAGGAATAGTCGACGAAGCGGCCGAACATCAGCTCGCCGACGCGCTCGACCGTGAACTCGGTCGGATACCACGGACCGATGATCGGGCCTTTCAGGCCGAGCTCGATCGCCTGGCGCATGATGGTCGCCTGGCCCGGCGGGTGCCCGGTGGCGATCAGGATCTCCGGGTCCATCGCCTGGAGCTTGCGCAGATACGGCGTGAAGTCGCGCTCCGGCACCGGCGCCACCTCGATCTGCAGCTTGACGCCGGGGAGCGGCTTGATGTGCTTCTCCACCGACTGGCGCACCGCGTGGCCCCAGGCGTAGTCGGCCGAGATCACGCCGACGCGGGTGTAGTTCTTCTCCTTGATGAGCCCGGCGATGTAGGCCATGCTCATCGGAGCGGCTGGCAGGCAGGTGCGGAAAGTGTAGCGGCTCTCCTTTGTCAGGATCTCGTGCGCGCCCGACATGGTGAGGAACAGCGGCACTTTCTGTGCCTCGGCCTCGCGCGAGACCGCCAGCCCGACGTCGCTCGAGATCACGCCGCCGGCGGCAACGATGCCCTCGCGCTCGACCAGGTACTTGAAGGCGGTGACGCCTTCGTTGGCATTGTTGCGGTCATCGCGCTCGACCAGCACGATCGGCCGACCGTTCACGCCGCCCGCGGCGTTCACCTCGGCGATCGCGAGCTTCATGCCGTCGCGCACGTTGATGCCCCACGGCGTGAACGGCCCCGAGAGCGAGCTCAGGAACGCGATCTTGATGGGTTGCTGCGCGTACGCATCGCGCACGCCTGCGATGGCCAGCGCTGCCACGCTTAACGCGGTGGCGAGCGCGATGCTGAAGCTGCGTCTCATGACGTCCTCCTCCTGATCTTCAATCATGTCCCGCTTGGCGGGCCTCGACTTGATCTAGCTCAACTGGAAGGCTTGACGAAGGCGAGGCGTTGCGAAGGCCGCAAGCCCGCGGCATCGAAGAAGGCGGCGAGCGTCCAGTCGCCCCAGGCGACCACGGTTTCCACGCGCTCGACGCCGAGCGCTGCGAGGTTGAAGAAAAGCTGCGACAGCAGAGCCCGGCCAACACCCTGGCGCGTCTGCATCGGGTCCACGCCGATCGAGTCGATCACCGCGACCGGCTCGGGGCGGCCGAAATCGCCGTAGTCCACGCGCGCCATGACGAAGCCGGCGAGCGTGCCGTCGCCGAAGGCCGCGAGCGAAACTCGCACCGCCGAATCGGCGAGCGTCTCGCCGAGCGCACGGCAGAGGTAGGCGCGGCGCGCCCGGCCGGTGACGCGCCGGTCGATGCGGGCGATTCCGTCCAGGTCGTCCTCGCGCAGGGTACGTACTTCCCAGGCATCGCGGGCTTCGCCATCGAAGTCGACGCCCGAGTCGAGCGTGCGCTCCAGGATCCGCGCGGCTGAGAGCCGATAACCCTCGCGGTCGAGGAAGCGCAGGAGCTCGTGCTCGCGCCAGGAGGCGGTGGTGCGGATCGCGGCGGCGCCGCGCCGCGCGGCTTCGGCCGTGAGCGTGTCGGCGAGCCGTTTGCCGATGCCGCGCTGCTGAGTGTCGGGACGCACGCCGAGCGCCTCGATGCGAAGCTCGGGTTCCGAGCGGCCGAACTCGCCCTCGAGCGCCTTGCACAGAACGTAGCCCGCCAGCGCGCCCTCCGCGTCGACCGCGAACTGGACGTGGCTTTCGGCGTCGCGCCGCGCAGCCGCCAGCCGGCGCTCGAAATAGGCGCGCCGCGAGCGTCCGCCGAGGGCGGCGTCGAGCGCGGTCACGGCGTCGAGATCCCGTGCCGCGAGCGGGCGCACGTCGGTGATGGTTGCGGCAAGCGTACTCATGATGCGTAGGCGAGGCTAAGTGCCTCGTCGGCCTCGTCGTCGAGCACGTCTTCCACCAGCGGCACGAGGCCGAGCTCCTCCTTGTGCACATGCGCGAAGATCCGTTCGGCGAGCTCGAGGCCGAGCGGCCGCAGCTCGCGCAGGCTGGC
This sequence comes from Burkholderiales bacterium, assembly GCA_045810245.1. Taxonomy (GTDB): domain Bacteria; phylum Pseudomonadota; class Gammaproteobacteria; order Burkholderiales; family SG8-39; genus SCGC-AG-212-J23. Next base: position 5,111 of record JBJMWH010000573.1, read on the forward strand.
GTTGCCGCGCGCCAGCTCGATGAAGCGCTTGCCGGCGGCGCGGATCACGGCGTGCTCCTCGGTGAGGAGCTCGCCGATATCGCCTTCGCCCGCGGCGGCAAGGCGCGGGAAGAGCTCCTTCTCCTCGAGCTCGAAATGGGTCGCGAGCTCGTGCTCGAGAGCCGCGGCCGCGCGCTTCATGAGCACGGGGTCTTCGCGGCCCGAGGCGAGCGTCGCCTGCACGCTCGACCACAGGGCGAGCGTGGCCTGGTGATCCAGGTGCAGGCGGTTGCAGACATGGCGCTTGAACATGGGCTACTCCTCCTAGTTCTGGGATTTGGGACGCAGGTCGCGCACGCGCACGGCCTTGCCCTGAGAGCGGGGGACTTCGCCGGGCTTCTTGGCCGCCACGCCTGCGCTGACACCGATCAGCGACTTGACGTGGTGCGCGACCTTGCGCTCGATTGCGCGGTTTTCGTCGGGCGAGAACGCGCGCAGGGTTTCTACCTCGACGGTGAGCTCGTCGAGGCTGCCGCGGCGCTCCACCACAAGCTGGTAATGCGGGGCGATGCCCTCCATGCCGACCAGCACCGCCTCGATCTGCGACGGATACACGTTCACGCCGCGGATGATCAGCATGTCGTCGTTGCGGCCGGTGATGCGCTTGATGCGCACATGGCTGCGGCCGCAGCTGCAGGGGCTGCGCGAAAGGCGCGTGATGTCCCGCGTGCGGTAGCGGATCATCGGCAGCGCCTCCTTGGTGAGGGTGCTGATCACCAGCTCGCCCGTCTCGCCCTCGGCAAGCGCTCTGCCGCTGTCCGGATCGATGAGCTCGAATATGAAGTGGTCCTCCCAGCCGTGCAGACCGTCCTGCGCGTCGCATTCCACCGCGACGCCCGGGCCCATGATTTCCGAGAGGCCATAGACGTCGAACGCGCGGATGCCGAGCCGCGACTCGAGCTCGCGGCGCAGCGCCTCGCTCCAGGGCTCGGCGCCGAACACGCCGATCTCGAGCGACCCGGACCTGAGATCGATGCCCTCGCGCTCGGCCACCTCGGCGATGTTCAGCGCGTAGGAGGGCGTCGCACACAGCACGCGTGCGCCGAAGTCCCGCAGCAGCGCGACCTGGCGCTCGGTCATGCCGCCCGAGGCCGGCACCACCGTCGCGCCGAGCCGCTCGCCGCCGTAGTGGGCGCCGAGTCCGCCGGTGAAGAGCCCGTAGCCGTAGGCGTTATGGATGACGTCGCCCGGGTGCGCGCCGGCGCAAGCGAGCGAGCGCGCCATGAGCTCCGCCCAGGTCGCGAGATCTTTCCCGGTGTAGCCCACGACGGTCGGCTTTCCGGTGGTGCCCGACGAGGCGTGGATCCGCGCGATCTGCCGGCGCGGCCGGGCGAAAAGACCGAACGGATAATGTTCGCGCAGGTCGGCCTTCGTCATGAACGGCAGGGCGGCGAGGTCGTCCAGGCTGCGCACGTCGCCGGGGGCTTTCAAGCCCGCGGCACATAGTCGCTCGCGCTGCGGGGCGACGTTCTCCCAGGCGTTCTCCAGGCTCGCTTGGAGGCGCTTGAGCTGCAGCACCTCCAGGCGCTCGCGCGGGAGCGTCTCGGCCTCACGGTCGAAATACTTGGCGAGGGTGCCGCGATGGATCTTGAAGTGGAACTGCGGCTGCAGCATGGCGTTCACGGCATCCTCCTCATCGAGCGCCGCGCACCGGCAGGTGCGGCAGGCTGAAGCCCTGGTGGGCGCTCGCCCGCGTAACCAGCGTGAATTTCAACCACCAGCCGGTGCTGACCGCGGCGAGGCCGGCGAGCCAGGCAAATGGGATGGAATCGATGGCGACGACAGCACATGCCAGGGCGCCGGCCGTGCCGATGGCGAGAAGGCTCTTGCCGGCAGGCGCGAGCGGCGCGCTTTTCGTCGCCGCGTCGTAGCGCAGCCACGACCAGGCGCGTGCCGCGACGGCAAGCGCAAAAACAGCCAGGAGCAAAGGCGCCTGCGAGAAGAACAGCGCGAGCCCCGCGCCTTCGGCGAGGCCGGTACACATCACGAGCGGCACGACCTGCGGCGATCGCCAGGCCGGGATGCCGCGCGCCGCGCGCAGGATGCGCGCCTGGCACCACAGGAACACGAGCGCCGCCATTGCCGCGGCCGGGATGAGGCGCAACGTCAGGATCGAGCCGAGCGCGAGCGGGAAAAGGAGCAGCGCCACCAGGGACTCGCGCGCCATCCATGAGGTGTAAGGGTTGAAAAACACGTGCAGCGCGCGGCTCTTCTTGCCGATCTCGAGCCACACCGCCGTCAGGCCGACGGCGATGAGGACCAGCGCACAGGCGAGCGCCGACGGAGAAGGCGGGGCGATGAGTGCGGCGGCCGCCATCAGCCCGGCGCCGCTCCCGCCGAGCATGAAGTTGAGCGCGGCGCGCGCATCCCAGTGGCGTTGCGGCCGGCTCACGACGCCTTGTCCCAGAGGTAATAGAAGCCGGGGCCGGTGCCGAGCGACTCGCTCATGCGGAAATGCTGGCTCTGGGCGAGGAGCCGCGAGACATTGCTCGCCGGATCCTCCGCGTCGCCGAAGTGCAGCGCGTTTGCGATGCAGCTGTTGACGCAGGCCGGGGTCGCTTCCGCGTCGACGCCCGGCGTAAGCCCCTTGGCGGTGCCGGCGTCGATGCGCTCGACGCAGAACGTGCACTTGGTTGCGACGCCGTCCACCTTGTAGCGCGCCTCGTAGGGACACGCGACCGCGCAGTAGGCGCAGCCGATGCAGAGCTCGGGATCGACCGTGACGATGCCGTCGGGGCGCTTGCGCGTCGCGGTGCTCGGGCATACGTGCATGCACGGCGGATCGTCGCAGTGCATGCATCCGACCGGGACGAAGGCGCGCTTGACCGCCGGGTATTCGCCGACCTCGAGGTCCAGCACGCGGCGCCACTGCACGCCCGGCGGCGTGCCGTTCGCCTGCTTGCAGGCCGCGGTGCAGGTCTGGCAGCCGACGCAGCGGCGAAGATCCGCCACCATGGCCCAGCGCGTCATCTTGACCCCCTGTGAAGGGGGTCGTGAGCCGAAGGCGAGCGGGGGGTTTGGTTTTTGCAAAAGCAAACCCCCCGCTCGCAAAAACCGCTCGCGCCCCCCTTCACAGGGGGGCGGCAGCCGGCAAGCACGCATCCATAGTACGGCTGCTTCATGCCGCCTTCCTCAGGGAAACCCTCACCAGGTCGGCACCGGATCCGGTGGCATCGGTGAGCTCGAGCGACATCGTGGCGAGCTTGTTGAGCGAGGGCATGTCGAAGTCTTTCGCCACCGGAGTCGCCCAGTGGCCGAACTGGCCGAGAAGCAGCAGCGTGTCGGGCCGGATGCCCTGGCGCAGCACCGCGCGCGCCCGCACCTCGGCCTTCGGCGTTGCGATGCGCACCCAGTCGTCCTCGCCGATACCGAGCTTCTGGGCCGCGCCCGTATTGATGATCACGCCGCGATGGCCGGCGATGTTGTCCGCGACCTCCTTGATGAGCTGCAGGCCGACGTTGGCGCCCCACGCGTACTGCATCGAGCGCGCCGTGAGCAGCCAATAGGGGTATTCGTCGCGCCCGCCGCCGAGGGCGGCGAGCGCGCTTTCCCATTCGCCGGGGAAATCCTTCCAGGCCGGAAGCGCCTGGTACTCCGCGAGCTGCTTGTCCCACCAGCGCATGCCGCGCTCGTGCAGGCGTTTCCCGAGCTCCTTGCCGATGCGCATGAGGCGCTCCTGGTAGGGCATCTCGAAACGCAGACCTTTTTCGACCACCGTCGGGAAGAGGTACCAGGCGCTCTTCGGGAACGGCCGGGTGGCGAAACCACGCTCCTTCCACCAGTCGAGGCCGTGCGCTTCGCGCCCTTCGGTGAGCTCGGCGCTCGCTGCTTTGCACACCGCGTCCCAAATCGCATCACTCGAATGCGCCTTCGAACTTTCCAGGGAGAAATCCTTCAGTCGAACGCCGAGGGCGCCGCGGTTGATCGCCGCGTTGTACGGCTCGAGGAGCCCGGTTCGCCTGGCGAGCTCGGTGGCGATGTCGGTGAAGTCGCGCGCCTCGCCCTGCGCCGCGACCGCCGGCTGGCGCAGCGCGAACCCCTCGTGCTCCCAGAACTGCTCGATGTATTTCGAGCCGCCGATGCGGATGAGCTGCAGGCTCTCCAGGTCGGTCGCGTCGGGCAGCAGGATGTCGGCGAAATGGTTGGTCTCGTCGCGCGTGAAGGCGAACGCCACCACGAACGGAAAGCGCGCCATGCGCTCGGCGATCGCGTCGGTGTCCCAGAACGAGATCGCCGGGTTGGTGCGGTAGACGAACCACAGCTCCGGCGGCGTCACCTCCGGCAACCCCTCGGGCGTGCCGTCGAGGAACAGCCACGAGAAATGGGTCGGACCCAACGCCTGGCTCCAGGGGCCGTCGGCTGCGAGCGGCACCAGGCTGCGGTAGGCGTTGCGGATATTAGGGCGCGGGCTCCACTTGTCGCGCGCGGTCGGATTGAACGGGTAGTCCATGAAGCCGTCCGGTCCGGCCTTTACGCTCTCGTGACGCTCCGACATCGGGCGGTTCAGGCGTACCGTGGTGCCGAGGATGCCGCCCGGTACCTCGAGCGCGCCGACGAGCGCGGCGAGAAGCGTGCGCGCCCAGCAGCACTCG
>JBJMWH010000574.1:0-4510 GCA_045810245.1 Burkholderiales bacterium
CTTCGGCGGCCGGGACGCCGCGGAACCCGAAGTGTGGCAGCCCGGCGACCAGGCCACGCCTGCCCGCCGGCGGATAGCGGGCGGCCGCGACGACCGCGCGCGCCTCTTCGGCCGAGCATACGCCGGGGGCGATCACCCCGAGCGCGCCGCCGTCCAGCACGCGCGAGATGTATTCCGGCGTGTTGGCCGGCACGCGCACCAGCGCCGGAATTCCCGCCTCCAGCGCCATGATCGAGATCTGGCTCGCCGCGTGCAGCGTCAGGCTCGAGTGCTCGAGGTCGACGTACAGCGAATCGAATCCCGCCGACTTCGCGATCGGCACGATCTCGATGCCCGAGACGAGCCGCACCGTCATCGACACCACCAGCTCGCCGCGGGCGAGCTTCTCCTTCACCGGGTTCTTCATCTACGCCGGTTCCAGGCCGTGCTTGCGCAGCACCCGCTGCGCGTCGCGCGAGGCGAGATGATGCAGCAGCTCGCCTCCGGGCTTCGCCTGCGCGGACCTGGAGTGCACGGCGCCCGAGAACACGGTCGAGAGCTGCACCTCGCGCGGCAGCCGCCCGACGTAGTCGATGCCCTGGACCTGGCGCAGCTCCGGCACCTGCTGGAAGCAGAGCTCGAAGTCGCCGCGCGCGACCAGCTCGCCCACCAGCACGCCAGGCGGCGCCTGTTTGGCTTTGGCCTTGAGCTCTTCTGCGATGCCCAGGCGCTGGAACAGCTCGGCGAGATAGACTCCGCTCGGTCCGCTCGAATACACGATCGATTTCGCCGCGCGCAGCGCGCTCTTCAGCGCCTCGACGCTGCCGATGTCGGGCTTGCGCGCGCCGGCGCGCACCGCCGCCCCGACCTCGGATTTCGCGAGATCGACTCGAGTGCGCGAATCGAAGTTGCCGCCGTTGATCAGGTCCTCGACCAGGCCGGCGGAGCCGATGACCACGTCGGTCGCCTCACCGGCGAGAATGCGCTTCCTGATGTCGGCCATGCCCACCCACTGGGTGTCGACCTTCACCTTGCTCGAGCGCACGAACGCAGGCAGCAGCTCCTGGTAGGCCGCCTTGATCGCGAGCGAGGCCCATACGTTCACGCGCGTATCCAGTCGTCTATCAGCGCTTCATAGATCGACACGGATTGACGGATCCGCTCCATGCTGCAGTATTCGTCGGTCTGGTGGGCCATCGCCGCCTCGCCCGGTCCGAGCACGACCGTGGGCGCGCCTGCATACACTTTGAGCAGGTTCGCGGCGTCCGTCATATAGGGGGCGGTGCGGGCCTCGAGCCGATCTTCGACATAAGGCTTGCAGACCTCGAACACCCGCTGCACCCATTCCCCGTCCGGCTCGGTCCACACCGGGCCGAGATTGGAGAACACGTCGAGCTCTGCTTCCACCATCAGATCCCGAAGAGACCCGAGAAGTGCAGCGTGATCCATCCCGGGCACGGTGCGGATGTCCACGCCGATATCGGCCGAGTCGGCGACGGCGTTGACCGTGTTGCCGCCGGCGATGGTGCCGACGTTCAGCGTGGGCTTGCCCATCACCGGGTGCGCCGAGACGCCGAAATCGAACGCCTCGAGTTTGCCGAGCGCACGCGCCGCCTTGTAGATCGCGTTCACCCCGAGGTGCGGCATGGAACCGTGGGCCGACACGCCTTTGAAGCGCGCGTGGAACTTGACCGACCCTTTGTGGCCGACCAGCGGATAGTTCGACGTCGGCTCGCCGACGACCAGCGCGCCTGCTTTTCCAAGCAGCTTGCGTTGCTCCGAAAGGTGACGCGAGCCGATGCAGCCGCCCTCCTCCGCCGCGGTCAGCACGATGACGACGCCCGGCGTGCCCGCGAGCCGCTTCGCCATGGCGCGCGCCGCGAGCAGGATCGCGGCGACGCCGGCCTTCATGTCCGAGGCGCCGCGGCCATAGAGCCGGTCGCCGGCGCTCTCGCCGCTGAACGGGTCGTGGGTCCAGGCACGCGAGCCGACCGGCACGACATCGAGGTGGCCGGTGAGGCAGAGCGGCGCCTTCGCATCCGAACCGCCTGCGCGTGCGATCACACTGGTGCGGGAGTCGGCGTACTCGTGGTAGTCGACCCGGTAACCCCACTCTTCGAGCAGGCCGCCGGCATAGCGCGCGCAGTCGCGCTCCCGCCCGGGCGGGTTGACCGTATCGAAGCGCAGCAGGGACCGGGTGAGGGAAATCGCCTCGGGTCCGCTCATCCGGCAGATGATACTGCTTAATGCTTGCGCAGCGCGCCGAGCGCGGCGCCGAGGATGCCCTTCGGCATATAGATGATGAAGAGCACCAGCATCAGGCCGTAGATCGTGCCGTCCAGCGCCGGGAAGCGGTTGCCCCAGGCCAGGCGCAGGCCTTCGGCGAGAAGCAGCGTGAACCCGGCGCCCACCGTGGGACCCAGCATGACGAACATGCCGCCGGCGATGGCGCCGAACACCATCTGCAGGCTGATCGCGATGCCCGACACCGTATCGGGGTTCACGTACAGCTGGTATTGCGCGTACAGGATTCCGCCGGCGCAGGTCATGAGCGCCGAGACGAGCGTGATGCGCAGCTTGGCGCGCGTGACGTGGATGCCGATCGAGGCGGCGGCCTCCTCTTCCTCGCTGATCGCCTGCAGCGCGAGGCGAGCCATGCTTCTATCCACCGTGCGCCACACCCACAACCCGCCAAGCCAGAAGGCGAACACCACGACGAGCCACACTTCCTTGGACGAGAACTGCAGCGCGCCGAGCGAGATCGTGGCGCCTTCTCGCAGCGCGCCATTGGGCGTGGCGCCGAGCGAACCGCCGGTCTGGTCGCGCAGAGCGACGATCACGAGCCGCGCCACTTCCGAGAGCGCAAGGGTGACGAGCGCGAAGTAGTGGCCCACGATGCGGAAGCGAAAGCACGGGTAGCCGATGACGAGCGCCACCACCGCCGTGAAGGCGAGCGCGGCGAGCGCGCCGAACCAGGGCGACAGGCCGAAGTGGTTCCACAGCATGACGACCGTATAGGCGCCGATCCCCATGAACGCGCCGTGCCCGAAGCTGACGAGGCCGAGGCGGCCCATCAGCGCCCAGCTGGTATAGATATAGCCCCACAGCAGCACCAGGATCGCGAGGTGCAGCGGGTAGTTGCCGATCATTTGCCGCTCATTTTCCGAGGATGCCCTGCGGCCGCCAGAACATCACCACGATGAAGAACACGAACGCAAGCACGTAGCCCCATTCGAGGTGGAAGACGAACCCGCCGACCGCGATGAACTGCGCGAACACGAACGCGGCGATGAAGCCGCCGAGCATGTTGCCCAGGCCGCCGAGCACGCAGATGAGGAACACGATGGGGCCGAACGAAAGCCCGATCGCCGGATGAACGTCGTACTGCAGCACGAGGAGGCAGGCGGCGAGCCCGGCGAGCGCCCCGCCGAGCGCGGAGGTGACGCCGAAGATGCGCGCCGGGCTTACGCCCATCAGCGGCATGATGGCGCGGTCCTGGCTGATGGCGCGAATCGCCGTGCCCAGATAGGTTTTGCTGAGGAAGAAATACAACGCGATCATCCCCGCCAACGCCACCCCGAAAGCGATCAGCCGCGCGGTGGAGAACGACATCTCGCCCAGGCGCACCGAAGGCAGCGTCACGCCGAGGTTCTTGAACTCGATGCCGAAGGCGAGCGTCGCCGCGGCCTGCAGGAAGAACAGCACCCCGCCGGTGACCAGGAGCTGGTTGATCGGCTCCGCGCGCAGCACCGGCCGGATCACGAACTGGTGCAGGGCGAGGCCCAGCAGCGCGACGAGCGCGATGGCGGCGAGCATGGCGAGCGCGAGCGGCCAGTGGTACTGCACGTGCAGGTAGTACACGCTGTACATGCCGCACATGATGAGCTCGGCGTAGCAGATCCAGACCACGTCGATGACGCCGAAGACCAGGTTGAGGCCGAGCGACAGCAGCGCGAGCAGGCCGCCGAGCAGCAGGCCGTTGAGGATCGCCTCGAGCAGGAAGATGTCGAAGACTTCCATCAGATTCCCGGCATTAGATGCCTAGGTACGCCTTCTGGATCTCCCTCGAGCCCAGGAGCTCCTGCGCGCTGCCCGAGAGCCCGATGCGTCCGGCTTCCAGCAGGTAGGCGCGCGACACGACCTTCAGGACCTGGCGGATGTTCTGCTCCACGATGAGCACCGTGTAGCCCTGCGCGCAGATGCGCCGCACCAGCGCGAAGATCGACTGCACGACCACAGGCGCGAGCCCGGCCGACGGCTCGTCGAGCAGCAGGAGCTTCGGCCCGGACATCAGCGCCCGGCCGATGGCGCACATCTGCTGCTCGCCTCCGGAGAGGCTGCCGGCCATCTGCGACTTGCGCTCGAGCAGGCGGGGGAAGAGGGCGTGCACGCGGTCGAGGTTCTGCTTCACCCGGGCTCGGGCGCGGCCATGATAGGCGCCGAGCTCGAGGTTCTCGCGGACGGTGAGCTGCGGCCAGAGCTCGCGTCCCTCCGGCACCTGGGCGATGCCCAGGCCCGCGCGATCGGCCGG
>JBJMWH010000575.1:0-2504 GCA_045810245.1 Burkholderiales bacterium
GACGACCAGGCGACGCTCGATCTTCGATCCGACCGCGGCCGGCATGGCGTGCGCCACGCCGAGATAGACGAGTCGCGCCTCCTCGCGTCCCGAGATGACCTCGATCGGGAAGCCGAGCACCTGGCGCGCCTCCCGCAGGAACTGCGGCGCGTTCTTCGCCACGCGCAGCGCATTGGTGCCGACGGCCCGCACCGCCTGGCGCGGGAAGCCGCGCAGCCGCTCCGCCATTTTCGCCAGCGACTCGAGCGCGCGCGCCTGGGTGGCGCGGTCGATGCGCTTGTCGGCGCTGAGCCCGGCGCCCAGCCGCACCACCTCGCGCACGGCATCGAGCGGATAGATCTGGCGCTCGACCACGCGCCCGATCTCCAGGTGGAAGCTGTTCGAGCCCAGGTCGACCGCGGCGAGCGTGTCGTGGCGTGCCATGATCCGACCGTATCACCCTTGATCCGGCATGACAAATTCACCTGACAGGAAAATTGCTCTGACCCCTTTTCCACCGAACGGTAAAATGACTTACCGCTTCGTCCGAGGCGGCACCATGAACCGCAGAATCCCGCCGCCGACCCAGTTCCTCAATCGCGAGCTCGGCATCCTCGCGTTCCAGCGGCGCGTCCTCGCGCAGGCGGCCGACGACTCGGTGCCGCTGCTGGAGCGCATGCGCTTCATCACCATCGTATCGTCCAACCTGGACGAGTTCTTCGAGATCCGCGTCGCCGGGCTGAAGGAGCAGATCAAGCTCGGCCTGCCCGAGCCCGGCCCCGACGGCCGCGCGCCGGGCGAGGTGTTCGCCGACGTGGGCCAGGAGGCGCACGCGATCGTCGCGGACCAGTATCGCCTGCTGAACGAGGTCGTGCTTCCTGCGCTCGCGAAGGACGGCATCGTGTTCCCGCGGCGCGAGGAATGGAGCCCGGCCCAGCGCCAGTGGATCCGCGACTACTTCTTCCGCGAGCTGCTTCCGGTGCTGACGCCGATCGGCCTCGACCCGTCTCACCCGTTCCCGCGCGTGTTCAACAAGAGCCTCAACTTCGCCTGCGAGCTCGAGGGCCGCGACGCCTTCGGCCGGAGCTCGGGCGCCGCGATCGTGCAGGCGCCGCGCGCCCTGCCGCGCCTGATCCGTCTGCCGCAGGCGATCGCCGGCGCCGAGTACGCGTTCGTCTTTCTTTCGTCCATCCTGCACGCCCACATGGGCGAGCTGTTCGCCGGAATGAACGTCAAGGGCTGCTATCAGTTCCGGGTCACGCGCAACTCGGACCTCTTCGTCGACGAGGAGGAGATCAAGAACCTGCACACCGCGCTGCAGGGCGAGCTCCTGCACCGGCACTTCGGCGACGCGGTGCGCCTCGAGGTGGCCGACAACTGCTCTCAGCACATGGTGGACTTCCTGCTCCAGCAGTTCTCGCTGCAGCCGGCGGACCTCTACCGCGTCGACGGCCCGGTGAATCTCTATCGCCTGCGCGAAGTGCCCGACCAGGTGGACAAGCCCGCGCTCAAGTACCCGCCGTTCCAGCCCGGAATGCCGGGCGCTCTGGACAGCGGCGATCTCTTCGAGACCCTGAAGAAGAACGACGTCCTGCTGCACCACCCGTTCCAGTCCTTCCTGCCGGTCATCGAGTTCATCCGCACCACTGCGAACGACCCGAACGTCATCGCCATCAAGCAGACCGTGTACCGCACCGGCACCGATTCGGAGCTGATGGAAATCCTGGTCGAAGCGGCGCGCAAGGGCAAGGAGGTCACCGTGGTGGTGGAGCTGATGGCGCGCTTCGACGAGGAAGCGAACCTCAACTGGGCGGCGCGGCTCGAGGAGGTCGGCGCCCACGTCATCTACGGCGTGGTCGGGCACAAGACGCATGCCAAGATGGCGCTCGTGGTGCGCCGGGAGGACAGCGCGGAAGGCAAGGCGCTGCGCCGCTACGTGCACCTCGCGACCGGCAACTACCATCCCCGCACCGCCAGGCTCTACACCGATTTCGGACTGATGAGCTCAAACGAGGAGCTGTGCGCCGACGTGGCCGAGGTGTTCAAGCAGCTCACCGGCCTCGGACGCGCGAGCAAGATGAAGCACGTCTGGCAGTCCCCCTTCACCCTGCACAAGCGCATCGTCGGCGCGATCCGCAACGAAGCCAAACTCGCCGGCGAGGGGCAGGAAGGCCGCATCATCGCCAAGATGAACGCGCTGCTCGAGCCGCAGATCATCGAGGAGCTCTATGCCGCGTCGGCCGCAGGGGTGAAGATCGACCTCATCGTGCGCGGCGTGTGCGCCCTCAAGCCGGGCATCGAGGGCCTTTCGGAGAACATCCGGGTGCGCTCGGTCATCGGCCGCTTCCTCGAGCATTCGCGCGTCTTCTATTTCGCCAACGACGGCGCCGAGGACGTGTACCTCGCGAGCGCCGACTGGATGGACCGCAACTTCTTCCGCCGCATCGAGCTGTGCTTCCCGGTGCTCGACCCGGCGCTCAAGCGCCGCGTCATCCGCGAGGGCCTGCAGCCCTACCTCGTCGACA
>JBJMWH010000576.1:0-9906 GCA_045810245.1 Burkholderiales bacterium
AAGCCGTGGGCCTGTCGCTTCCCTACTCCTCGACGATGGCCGCCGAGGACGACGAGAAGCGCGAGAGCGCCGCGAAGAGCATGGAAGTGCTGGTCGAGGCGGTGAAGAAGAACCTGAAGCCGCGCGACATCGTCACGAAGAAGTCGATCGAGAACGCCATAGCGCTCGTCATGGCAACCGGCGGCTCGACCAACGCGGTGCTGCATTACCTGGCGATCGCCTCGGCCGCGGGGGTGCGCTGGACCATCGATGACTTCGAGCGCATGCGGCGCAAGGTGCCGGTGCTGTGCGACCTGAAGCCTTCCGGCCGTTTCGTCGCGGTCGATTTCCACCGCGCCGGCGGCGTGCCTCAGGTCCTCAAGATCCTCCTCAAGAACGGCGCGCTGAACGGCGGCTGCATGACGATCCACGGCAAGACCATGGCCGAGATGGTGAAGGACGTGCCCGACGAGCCGCGGTCGGACCAGCAAGTCATTCGCTCATGGTCCAAGCCGCTCTATCCGGAGGGCCATCTCGCGATCCTCAGGGGCAACCTCGCCACCGAAGGCTGCGTGGCGAAGATCACCGGGCTGAAGAATCCCTCGATGACCGGCCCGGCGCGCGTGTTCGACTCCGAGAACGCGTGCATGAAGGCGATCATGGCCAAGCGCATCAAGCCCGGGGACGTGATCGTGATCCGCTACGAGGGGCCGCGCGGCGGCCCCGGGATGCAGGAGATGCTCGCGCCGACCTCGGCGCTCATCGGCCAGGGACTGGGCGAATCGGTGGGCCTGCTGACCGACGGCCGCTTCTCCGGCGGCACATGGGGCATGGTGGTTGGGCACGTCGCGCCGGAAGCCTACGTCGGCGGCACCATCGCGCTCGTCAAGGAAGGCGACTCCATCACCATCGACGCGAAGAAGCGCCTGCTGCAGCTCAACGTCCCGGCGAAGGAGCTCGCGGCGCGACGCAAGAAGTGGCAGCCGCCCAAGCCGCGCTACACGGCGGGCCTGCTCGCGAAGTACATGAAGCTCGTCTCGACCGCCTCGCGCGGCGCCGTGACCGACGGCTAGAAGCTCGAGCCCGGACCCTTCAGAAACTCGAGCTCCTCGGGCGTGCTGGCACGTCCGAGGATGGCGTTGCGGTGCGGGAAGCGCCCGAAGCGCCGGATGATGTCGCGGTGGAGCAGCGCGTAGCGGTAGACGTCGTTGGTCTCGGGATAGGCCTCGAGCGCTTGGGTGAGCTCGCAGGACCTGTCCTGGTCGGCGAGCGCCTCCGAGTGCTCGAAAGGGAGGTAGACGAAGAGGCGCTCCACCGGTAGCAGCGCGCGGTCGAAGCCTTGGGCCACCGCGTGGCGCGCGGCCTCGAGCGCGAACGCATCGGTCGCGAAGGCGCGCGCCGTGCCGCGGAACATGTTGCGGGGAAATTGATCGAGCACCACGATGCGCGCGAGGCAATCGCCGGCGCTTTCTTTCAGCTGCGCAAGCTTGCCGGCGGCCGCCTCCTCGTACAGCGGCAGGAAGCGCTCGCGCACCTCCCGGTCGAACGCTTCGTCCTTCACGAACCAACGCTTGTGCGCCTTTCCTCTTTCAGGCGGGGTACCGAACCAAAATAGCAACACCTCGGCGGCGCTCGATTGTTGCGTCATAGAGCACAATGGTAAGCTCGTCGCACCGCTAACAACCCGGGAGAGACTATGAGCCGAATCCTCAAGCGTCTGATTTCCAGCCTGCTCATCGTGTGCCTCGCCGGGTTGGGGCTGCCGGTTCACGCGGGAATGCTGCCGGCCGACGCCGCGAACCCGGAGCGCTTGCGCGTTCTGACGGTCCTCGAACGCAGCGATGTCCAGGCGGCGCTCCAGGCGCATGGGGTAAGTTCAGCGGACGTGAAAGCCCGCGTGGCGGCGATGACCGACGACGAGGTCGCGCAGGTGGCCGGTCAGCTCGACAGCCTCCCGGCGGGCGGCTCCGACGTACTCACGATCATCCTCGCCGTGTTCATTATCCTGCTCATCACCGACCTCCTGGGCTTGACGCACATCTTCCCCTTCACGTCCAAGTCGGCTAAAAAGTAGTAGTACTAGGAACACCCCGCCGGAAACCTGCCGCGGCGGCGGGGTTTCCAGCCATGCCGAACCGCCTCGCTACCGAGACCTCGCCCTATCTCCAGCAGCACGCCGCCAATCCCGTGGACTGGTATCCATGGGGCGAGGAGGCGCTCGAGCGCGCCCGCACGGAGGACAAGCCGATCCTGCTCTCGGTCGGCTATTCCGCCTGCCACTGGTGCCATGTTATGGCGCACGAGAGCTTCGAGGATCCCGAAGTTGCGGCGGTGATGAACCGCCTCTTCATCAATGTGAAGGTCGACCGCGAGGAGCGGCCCGATATCGACCAGATCTATCAGAGCGCGCACCAGCTGCTCGCGCAGCGCGCCGGCGGCTGGCCGCTCACGATGTTCCTGTCGCCGCAGGGCGTGCCGTTCTTCGGCGGCACCTATTTTCCGCGCAGCGCGCGCTATGGCATGCCCGCGTTCCCGCAGCTGTGCGAGCGCATCGCGGCGATCTGGCGCGACAAGCGGACCGAGATCGAAGCGCAGAACGCGGAGGTACTCGACGCCCTCGCTCGCAGCGTGGCGCGCCGGCCTGCGCGCCGCGACGAATTCTCGGCCGAGGTGATCGGAGCGATGCTGGACAACCTGCGCGCGAGCTTCGACGCTCAGCACGGCGGGTTCGGCGCCGCGCCGAAGTTTCCTCACCCCACCGACCTCGAGCTGTGCCTGCGCAAAGGCGAGCACGAAATCGTGCGGGTCACCCTGGCGCGCATGTGCGGCGGCGGCATCTACGACCAGCTCGGTGGTGGCTTCTGCCGCTACAGCACCGACGCGTCCTGGACCATCCCGCACTTCGAGAAGATGCTGTACGACAACGGCCCGCTCCTCGGCCTGCTCGCCGACGCCTGGGTCCTCACGCGCGAGCCGACCTTCGCGCGCTGCGCCGCCGAGACGGCGGGCTGGATCATGCGCGAGATGCAGTCGCCGCAGGGCGGCTACTACTCCTCGCTGGACGCCGACAGCGAGCACGAGGAGGGCAAGTTCTACGTCTGGACGCGCGAGGAAGTCGCCGCCCTGCTCACTGCTTCCGAGTACGTCGTGGTGGCGGCGCACTATGGCTTAGATCAGCCGCCGAACTTCGAGAATCGGCACTGGCATCTTCGCGTGGCAGGGGCTGCATCGGATGAATCCCTTCTGATTGCGGCGAGACGCAAGCTGTTCGAGGCACGCGAGAAGCGAGTGCGGCCGGGCCGCGACGAGAAGATCCTCGTGTCATGGAACGCACTCGCGATCCGCGGCATGGCGCATGCCGGGCGCATCCTCGGACACCCGGAATGGATCGCTTCCGCCCGCCGTGCCCTCGGCTTCATCCGCTCCGCAATGTGGCGCGACGCACGGCTGCTCGCCACGTACAAGGACGGACGCGCGCACCTCAAAGCCTACCTCGACGACTATGCCTTCCTGCTGGCCGCGGCGCTCGAGCTGCTGCAGGAGCGCTTCGACGCGGAGGATTTCGCGTTCGCCTGCAAGCTCGCGGATGTCATGCTCGAGCAGTTCGAGGATGCGGATGCGGGCGGCTTCTTCTTCACTGCGGGCGATCATGAGCGGCTTGTGCAGCGCCCCAAGCCGCCGCACGACAACGCGACGCCGTCGGGCAACGCGGTGGCGGCCTGGAGCCTCGGGCGTCTTGCGGCGATCACCGGCGAGGAGCGCTATGCTCGCGCGGCAGAGCGCACCCTGGAGCTCTTCTACCCGCAGATGCGCGACCACCCGGCCGGCTTCGCCGCCATGGCCATCGCTCTGGACGAAGCGCTCCAGCCGCCGCGCACCCTGATCCTGCGCGGCCGGGACGACGCGCTGCCCCCGTGGCAGGCTGAGCTCGCGCAGGAGTTCCTGCCGGACCTGACGGTACTGGCCTTGCCCGATGGGATCCCCGCCCTGGGCGCCCTGCTCGACAAGCCGGTCCGCCCGGAGCCTGTCAACGCATGGCTATGCCGCGGCGTTACTTGTCTCGCGCCAATGAGCGATCTTGTAAACTTGAAAAAAACCCTCAAGGAGCAAGCATGAAGCGTCTCGCACTCGTCTTGGCCGCAGCCCTCGTTCCGGCCTCCCTACCGGCCCATGCCCAGGAAGAGCTCGCCAAGAAGCACGCCTGCCTCGCCTGCCACGCCGTCGACAAGAAGCTGGTCGGCCCGGCCTACAAGGACGTCGCGGCGAAATACCGGGGCGACGCCGGCGCGGAAGCGAAGCTCGTCGAGAAGGTCAAGAAAGGCAGCCAGGGCACCTGGGGCCAGGTGCCGATGCCGCCCAATGCGAGCGTGCCAGATGCCGAGGTGCGCGCGCTGGTGAAGTGGATCCTGTCGCAGAAGTGATACAGCGTAATTAGGTGGTCGCGCGCTGGCGCGCGGCGGCTGTACCCGGGGCGCGCGGTATCATAAGCCCGTCCACGCAACCCCCGGGAGGATCGCATGAATAATAGAGTCGGCGCCATACTGATCGCGGCCGCTGCGGCCCTCATCGGCTGCGGCGAGCAGCCAAAGCCTGCCGCAAAAACCGATGCCAAGGCCGCCGCGGAAGCAACCAAGGCGTCGCCAGCACCCGCTGCGCAGGAAATCAGGATCGGGCACGTCGGTCCGCTCACCGGCCAGATCGCGCACTTGGGCAAGGACAACGAAAACGGCGCGCGCCTCGCCATCGACGAAGCGAACGAGGCGAAAGTGCAGATCGGCGGCCAGCCGGTGAAGTTCACGCTGGTGGCCGAGGACGATCAGGCCGATCCCAAGGTCGGCACCACGGTTGCGCAGAAGCTGGTCGATGCAAAGGTGGTCGGGGTGGTGGGACACCTCAACTCCGGCACCTCGATTCCCGCCTCCCCGATCTACAACCAGGCCGGCATTCCCGTGATCTCGGGCTCGGCCACCAACCCGAAGCTCACCGAGCAGGGTTTCAAGAACCAGTTCCGCGTAGTCGGGCGCGACGACCAACAGGGACCGGCGATTGCCAGCTATCTCGCCACCGAGCGCAAGCCCAAGCTGGTTGCCGTAATCGACGACGCGACCGCCTATGGCGAAGGCCTCGCCAACGAGGTGGAGAAAACGCTCAAGGCGCAGAACATCAAGGTGCTGCCGCGAGAGAAGGGCACCGACAAGACCACCGACTGGAAGGCGGTGCTCACCAAGATCCGCGGGCAGAAGCCTGACGCAGTCTTCTACGGCGGCATGGATGCCACCGGCGGGCCGCTGATCAAGCAGGGCCGCGAGCTCGGCATCAAGGCGGTATTTGCTTTCGGTGACGGCGCCTGCACGGAGGAGATGAACAAGCTCGGCGGGCCTGCGGCCGAAGGGCTGCTCTGCTCGCAGGCGGGCATCCCGCCGCAGGCAGCCTCCAAGAAATTCCTCGACGCCTACAAGAAGAAATTCAACGTGGACCCCATCATCTATTCGCCGTTCACCTACGACGCGGCCAACATGCTGATCGCGGCGATGAAGAAGTCGGATTCGAGCGATCCGAAGAAGTACCTGCCCCAGCTGCAGAAGATGACCTACGATGGCGCCACCGGGCCGATCTCCTTCGACGACAAGGGCGACCGTAAGGACGCTGAGATCACCATCTTCACCATGAAGAGCAAGCTCGAGCCGATCGCGGTGGTGAAGGGCGGCAAGGCCGTGAGCTACGACGAATTCCTGCGATCGGCGGGCGGCGTTACCCCGGCCGCGGCTCCGGCGGACAAGAAGTAACCTTTCGTAGCGATGCGAAACGGCACCCCGCGGGGTGCCGTTTTTGTTTTTTGGTTTAGGCTAGCCGCCCGTGGACACGTTTCTGCAGCAGGTCATCAACGGCCTCACGGCAGGCAGTTTGTACGCCATCGTCGCCCTGGGCTACACCATGGTTTACGGCATCATCCAGCTGATCAACTTCGCACACGGCGAAGTCGTAATGATCGGCGCCATGGTGGCTTTCACGGTTATCAACGCGCTCGCGCCCTCGGGGCTGCCGGCGCTCGCGGTAGTCCTGATCGGCACGGGCTGCGCGCTGCCGGTTTGCATCCTAGTCGGCTACTCGATGGAGCGGCTTGCCTACCGGCCGCTGCGCGGGGCGCCGCGCCTCGCGCCGCTCATCACGGCGATCGGCGTGTCGATCATCCTGCAGCATGTTGCGCTGATGATTTGGAGCCGCAACGTGCTCGCGTTCCCCCAAATCATCACCTCCCGCACTTATTTCATCGGCGGCGCGGCGATCACCTCGGTGCAAATCGCCATCCTCGCCATCTGCGTCGCATTGATGGCAGCCCTCGCCGTGCTGGTGTACCGCACGCGCCTCGGCACGGCCATGCGCGCCACTGCGCAGAACCCTCAGGTTGCCGGGCTGATGGGCATCGACGTAAACCGCGTCATTGCGGCCACCTTCGTCATCGGTGCGGCGCTCGGCGCGGTGGCCGGCGTGCTGTTCGGCACCTACTACGGCCTGGCGCAGTACACCATGGGCTCCATCCTGGGCCTGAAGGCCTTTTCCGCCGCAGTGCTGGGCGGCATCGGCAACATTCCGGGGGCGATGCTGGGCGGCATTGTGCTCGGGCTGGTCGAGGCCCTCGGCGCTGGCTACATCGGCGACTTCACCGACCTGTGCCAGTACGGCTTGCTGGCGAGCGCCATCGACGCATGCAAAGGCGACGGCAACTTCATCCTGTTCGGGTCCAACTACCAGGACGTATTCGCCTTCATCGTGCTCATCCTGGTGCTGGTGTTCCGGCCGCAGGGCCTGCTCGGTGAGCGGGTGGGGGACCGCGCCTAATGCGTCCGCTCTTCGACACCCGCGCCCATCCTTGGCTGGTGTGGGCCGGCTTCGCCCTGGTCGGCATCGCCCTCGCGCTGCTGCCATTCGCGCTAGCGCAGGTCGGCACCACCTGGGTGCGCATCACAAACTACGCCATCCTGTACATCCTGCTCGCCCTGGGACTGAACATCGTAGTGGGGTTCGCCGGCCTGCTGGACCTAGGCTACATCGCGTTTTACGCCGTGGGCGCCTATACCTATGCCCTGCTCGCCAGCCCGCATTTCAACCTCCACCTGCCGTTCTGGGTCATCCTGCCGATCGGCGCCGCGGTCGCCGCGCTCTTCGGCCTCCTGCTGGGAGCGCCGACGCTCAAGCTGCGCGGCGACTATCTCGCCATCGTCACCCTAGGCTTCGGCGAGATCATCCGCATCTTCCTCAACAACCTCTCCCGGCCGGTCAACATCACCAACGGGCCACAGGGCATCGCGCGCATCGACCCGTTTCGCCTCGACGGCTTCAGCTTCGGCAGCTACCAGACCTTCCTCGGGATCGAGTTCAGCGGCCCGATCAAGTACTACTACCTGCTGCTTGCCGTGGTGCTCGGCGTCATCGTTGTCAATGTCCGTCTGCAGAACTCGCGCGTCGGCCGCGCATGGGAGGCGATCCGCGAAGACGAGATCGCGGCCCGGGTGATGGGCATCAACACACGCAACATGAAGCTGCTCGCGTTCGCTATGGGAGCCAGCTTCGGTGGCGTCGCCGGCGGCATGTTCTCCGCCATCCAGGCCTTCATCTCTCCGGAAAGTTTCGTGCTGGTCGAGTCGATCATGGTGGTGTCGATGGTCGTACTCGGCGGAATGGGCAACGTCTGGGGCGTGATTCTGGGCGCGCTGCTGCTCTCATTCGTTCCGGAGGTCCTCCGCTGGACCGTCGAGCCCGCGCAGCACGCGCTGTTCGGCCACATGGTGGTCGAGCCCGAGGTCATCCGCATGCTGCTGTTCGGGCTCGCGCTGGTGCTGATCATGCTGTTTCGCCCGGCTGGCCTGCTGCCTTCTGCGGTGAGACGACGCGAGCTCGCGGAGCGCAGCGAAGCGCCGGCGGGCCATCCGCTATGACGCCGCTACTCGAGGGGCGGCGCATCGGCAAGCGTTTCGGCGGCCTCCAGGCCCTGCGCGAGGTTTCGTTCCACATTCAGACGACCGAGATCTTCGGCCTGATTGGCCCTAACGGTGCCGGCAAGACCACCCTGTTCAACGTCCTCACGGGGATGTACGCCCCCGACGACGGCGGCTTCACTTTCGGCGCACGCGACATCACCGGCCTCACGCCCGACCGCATCGCCGCCGCTGGCATCGCGCGAACCTTCCAGAATATTCGCCTATTCGCGAACCTGTCGGCGCTGGAGAACGT
The DNA here is from genome assembly GCA_045810245.1 of Burkholderiales bacterium. Classification (GTDB taxonomy): domain Bacteria; phylum Pseudomonadota; class Gammaproteobacteria; order Burkholderiales; family SG8-39; genus SCGC-AG-212-J23. The sequence goes on from JBJMWH010000576.1 coordinate 8,212, forward strand.
TATGATCGGCCGCCACGTGCGCACCGGCGCCGGCGTCATCGGCGCCGTGTGCAAGACGCGCTCGGCGCTGGCCGAGGAGAGTGCGATCGAGGCGCGCGCGCTCGAGCTTCTCAGCTACGTGGGCATCCGGGCACGGGCAAACGACGCCGCCGGCAGCCTGCCGTATGGCGACCAGCGGCGGCTGGAAATCGCGCGGGCTCTCGCGACCGACCCGAAGCTGCTAGCGCTGGACGAGCCCGCCGCAGGCATGAACGCCACCGAACGCGTCGCCCTGGGCAAGCTCATCGCGAACATTCGCGCGGGTGGCGTAACGGTGCTCCTGATCGAGCACGATGTGCGCTTGGTGATGAACGTGTGCGATCGGGTGATGGTGCTCGACTACGGCGAGAAGATCGCCGAAGGCAAGCCTGCCGACGTGCAGCGAGATCCGAAAGTCATCGAGGCGTATCTCGGAACGCCCCATGCTGCTTGACGTCAAGAACCTCGAGGTGCGCTATGGCGGCATCCGCGCCGTCAAGGGTATCGATCTCGACGTGGCGCAGGGCGAACTGGTTGCAGTGATCGGCGCGAACGGCGCGGGCAAGACCTCCGCGCTCAAGGCGATCTGCAGGCTGATTCCATCCACTGCGCGGAAGATCCAGTACGCCGGAGCAGACCTGTCGACGGCCAAGGTGCACGAGCTGCCGCAGCGCGGCCTGGTCATGGTGCCCGAGGGCCGCGGCATCTTCGGGCAGCTCACGGTCCAGGAAAACCTCGCGATGGGCGCCTATGTGTTTGGCAGCAGCGACCCGGAAGCGCAGTACGCGACGTTTCCGCGCCTGCGCGAGCGCCGGCACCAGATCGCGGGGACGCTCTCGGGCGGCGAGCAGCAGATGCTGGCCATCGCGCGCGCGCTCATGAGCCAGCCCAAGCTGCTGCTCCTCGACGAGCCGTCGATGGGCCTCGCCCCTCTGATGGTAGCGAAGATTTTCGAGATCGTGCGCGACATTGCGTCGCAGGGGGTGACGATTCTCCTGGTCGAGCAGAACGCCCTGCTCGCGCTCCAGGCGGCGCGTCGCGCGTATGTGATGGAGTCGGGCAACATCACCCTCACGGGTGATGCCAAGGCGTTGCTCCATGATGCGCGCATCCGCGAGGCGTACCTGGGCGAAGCGAGTTCCGGCTAATCGCATGGCTGAGGCCACCGTTATCCGCTTGTCTTGCCAAGGCGCGCGCTTCGGCCATAATGCGTAGCAAGAACCAAGAAACAAGAAGCGGGTAAGAAAGAAAAGTCCTTCCAGGCCTGTGAGCGCCCGCCAGCGCGCTCAGCGATCCGATCACACACGGTTTGGGGGGTCGGGAGGCATCATGAAATACAAAGTCGCGCAACCGCACCGCAGTCCGTCTCATGGCTTCGATCGACGCAGGTTTCTCGGAGCGCTCGGCTCCGGGCTCGGATTGGGCAGCTCGGGCCTGCTCGGCGTCGAGGAAGCGCTCGCGCAGAGCTTCGTACTGCGAGAAGAAAACTTCGGGCGGATGTTCCCGCAGCTTCCGGCCTTCTTCGGCGACAGGCCGCCTCGAGGGCTGGGTACGGTGCTCTTGGAGATCGGCAAGCGCGGCGGCGTCATGGACGCCGGCGACCGGCTTGCGGCGAGCAGCAGCGGTTCGGACCAAGCTCAGGCGGCGATCAACCTGATCGCCGATCCGGCCCTGAGC